>SCSP01000173.1 GCA_004297845.1 Bacteroidota bacterium
AAATATCTTTTCGCCCCATCGGTTATAAATTACAAGTTTGAAATCCGTTACACATTGAATCGCGTTTATGTAAATTTTCAATTTGTCATTTTCATGGTCCTCGTTTGGCGAAAAAGCATTAGGCAAATACGGGTCATTACATTCGATCTCTGTAACGGTAACGGTTATAATATCAATAGCCGTGCAGCCATTGCCGCTTGTAACAAGGAGTGTATACGTAGTGGTTGACATGGGCGATGCAACCGGATTTTGACAGGTATAACAGGACATATCCGTTGAGGGTGTCCACAAAAACGAAGTCCCTCCGCTTCCGTTCAGGGTCGCGGACTGATACTGCATGATGGTAGTATCATTCCCGGCATTTGCCGTGGGCAAAGGATAAACATTAAGATATATTGAAGCCGTATCTGAGCAATTTCCGCTGATGACGGCAACAGAAAAAGAACCTGAAGCGGAAGCAATGATAGTAATCGAAGAATTTGTCGCCCCCGTGTTCCATACATAATTTCCCCCTCCGGATGCGCTCAAAATAACACTTCCTCCCATACAAGCCGATGTGTTCCCGCTGATACTTGCCACAGGGGGAGTATCCTGGCTTATATTGACCGTAGCAGTGGTCGTACACCCGTTAGCATCGGTAATAGTTACGGAATATAGCTGAGCCGTTAGGTTGGAGACAGCAGGTTGTGTTGCACCATTGCTCCACAGATAAAGAAAGGGAGTTGTCCCTCCGCTTGCTGATGCAGAAACTGTTCCGTTGTTTATGCCGCACCCGGCATTTGTGGAAGAAAGATTCAGACTAAGCGCGGCAGGCTCTGTAATAACAACTCCTGAAACAGCCGTGCATCCGTTAGCGTCTGTAACCTGCACAGAATAACTTCCGGCTGAAAGCCCCGTTGCGGTTTGCGTTGCCTGAGAAGATGGATTCCACAAATAGGTGATCGGATTTGTCCCGACAGAAACGGAAACTGTTGCGCTTCCGTTGTTCCATCCAAAACAACTCACATCTGCCTGAGCAGAAATACTTGCGACAGGAATTGGGGACACATCCACATTCATCACGTCCGTGCTGGTACAGTTTCCGTTTGAAACAATTACGGTGTAAGTTGTCGAAGAAGCCGGATTTGCCGCAGGATTTGAAATATTGGGATTGGATAGTCCCGTTGAAGGAGTCCATGAGTAACTGCTGCCTCCGGATGCGCTGAGTGTTGCGCTGAAGCCCGCACAAAAACTCAGGTCCGCTCCCGCATTCGCAGAGGGAACAACATCCACTGTAATGTTGATTGTATCGGTATTGCTGCATCCGTTTGCGTCAACAATAACTATGTACATGGCGGATGAAGATGGACTCGCAACAGGATTGGAAATATTCGGATTGCTCAACCCGGAGGCTGGCGACCAGGAATATCCGCTTCCGCCCGATGCATTCAATGTGGAACTTTGACCCTGACAGATGCTTACATCGGGTCCGGCACTGGCAACAAAGGGAACCGCAGCAACTGTTATGGAATCCACACCGATGCATCCGCTTGCGTTAGTAACGGTAACCGTATAAGCAGTTGTTACAGATGGATTCGCAACAGGGTTGGAAATGGTTGCATTGCTCAATCCGGCTGCAGGCGACCACACATAATTTACGCCTCCCGATGCATTCAACGTGGAACTTTGACCTTGACAGATACTTACATCAGGCCCGGCATTGGCAACAAATGGAATCACAGTAACTATTACGGAATCCACTCCGCTGCATCCGTTTGCGTCAGTAACGGTAACCGTATAAGCAGTTGTTACAGATGGATTTGCAACAGGGTTGGAAATATTCGGGTTGCTTAAACCGGAAGATGGAAACCATGAATATCCGACTCCACCAGATGCGTTGAGCGTAGAACCTTGCCCGGAACAGATACTTGCATCCGCTCCCGCAAAAGGTAATATATTTGAAGAAAAGCCGGCATAAAATCCCGCAAATCCTCCATCACCGTCCCGCCCGAAAATACCTGCTGCCATTGCGCCCGTAGAGGTTAGGGTAATATGTCCTGTAAGCCCTGTTATCCTGTATGTTTCCCAAGGCGCAGACAGCACTGGTTCAGCGCAAGTTTGAGTTATCCCGTTTATTTTAAGTGTTGCCCCTTGCTGAGTAAAGACCATAACACCTCCCGTGTAAGTGGTAGATCCAATCATGTCAACAAATGGGATAAGATCTATGGTATCCGGAAGCCCGCAACTGTATGGCGGAATAAAATTCAATCCACCGGTCTTGTCCGATCCTCCGCTCAGTGATTGATACATGTATGCCGGTTGCGAAGTGCGGATGTGCATATTCATATTGCATGTACCTTGATATACATATGGAGCCATATAATACTGACCTGCATTAATGGTGGCAATCGGAACGGGATTCCCGTTAATAAAAATATCAGTATTGTTATAATGGGCAATCACGATAGGCGCTTCTACTCCCGAACCGCCAAGACCCTTAATCAGGATATAGTTTTGACCAACACGATCTATAGGAACGCTCTGATCTATTCCCATATCATTTCCGGAAGTACCGATATTGCCTATTAAATTTCCATTGCTGAGGACAATGGGATTATTGGATTGTATCAAAGCCCCGATAAACCCGGTGAGATTTGGGGCAGTATTTGCATATCCTGAAACAACATAACACTCTCCCTGATTCAATGTAAAAGTCAGCGTGTTTGAAGTAACATTGGGCACACCCGCAAACACAATACCCGGATCGTAGCCGGTAATGGTAATGGTGGTGTTGTTTGCCGTTGCTATTATCCCTGCGGTAAAGTTCCAGTCAGTGTCAAATCCCGGCAGGGGAAATGCGCCAAATCTGAATGTGGTTCCAGCAGCGGCCGTTCCTTTGGCTGTCACACTTGCCGCATGATTAACCGCCCGGGCTCTGAGATCGGCATAAAAGGGTTCAGGGGCTGTGAGTATTAAGCCGGATTTTTTTAATACCACATTTAAACTATCTTCCGGAACAAATGCAGGAGTGCCGGGAAACTGCCCATTGCCTATTGTGTAAACAAAAGGATTTGCATTATCAATTGAGGGGGCAGCCAGCGTATTTCCAGCGCCATCTTTTATGGTAACAACAAAAGGAGTTGTTTTGGGTGTTGATAAATAGACATAATGATCCTCAATTTTATTATCATCCCGTGAATGAAGCGGTGGAAACCAGTGGATGACATCCAGCTGGGCAAATACGGCATGAACTTTCGGATTTACAATTGTTAAACCAAGTAAAACCAGTTTTAAGAAACCGATACCTCCTGTTTTTGCCATTTGTTTAGGACTTATGCAAAAACGAGCGCAGGATTTTTTAGTTGTTGAGGAAGATACTATTTCCATAGGTTTTGTTTTACGTGATATGTTTTTTGTAAGTTCAAATTGAACTCATAAACACGAGAACAAAGTTAGATTTTTTTCTTTTTAAAACGCATTAAATTTATCACCTACATAGAGCAGTCGTTTGCTCGCTTGTCCGAATGTGGGAGGGAGTTTCGTGTGAAGACGGGTGTATTTGTTGTTAATATCTCCAAATTTCATCATTTGTATTTTGTTTAAGTTTACCCTGTGAAATAAAAAACAAATTTCACAGGGTTTATACGCCAAAATCAATTATGGGAATCTCTTCACTCATCCTTTTAGCCGTTTGCGGTTCCGTTTTTTGCGGAATGGGGATTTTGATCTCAAAATGGATTGCTCCCACCTCCAAAAACTCATCAAAACTTGAGGCGTACGAGTGCGGGGTTCCTGCAGAAAGCGGTTCATGGGTGCAGTATAATGTAGGATACTATTTGTTCGCCCTCATCTTCCTGATCTTTGATGTGGAGATTGTGTTTCTTTTTCCATGGGCAACGGTGCTTCGAGAAGTGGGAATGGTTGCGTTTGTTGAGATATTGATTTTTGTTTTCATACTTTTTCTGGGATTGTTGTATGCGTGGAAAAAAGGTGCATTGAAATGGGAGTAAGAAATACATGCCCTAACCCTAAAGGGAATAAAGGCAAAAAATAATCAATACTGTCCTCTCCCTTTAGGGAAGGGGCAAACAAAATGGAAACTAAAACACAAGAAGCAATAAAAAATTTCCCCGGCCAGGTGCATAATCTCCCCGGAGGAGGAAATATTGTGATGTCCACGATTGAGGGCGTTGCAAATTGGTCGCGTTCCAATTCTTTGTGGCCTCTTGTTTTCGGAACATCTTGTTGTGCTATTGAAATGATGTCGGCTGCATCGGCAAAGCATGATTGGTCGAGGTTTGGTTTTGAAGTGGCGAGAGCAACTCCCCGTCAAGCGGATTTAATTATTTGCGCTGGAACCATCGTTTATAAAATGGCTCCTGTTCTCAAAAGATTGTACGATCAGATGGCGGATCCTAAATATGTGATCGCGATGGGCGCCTGCACCATTTCGGGCGGACCGTTCTTCTATAATTCATATTCTGTAGTTCGTGGAGTAGATCACATAATTCCTGTGGATGTTTACATAGCTGGCTGCCCTCCGAGACCGGAAGCATTGTTACATGCACTTATCACATTACAGGAAAAAATCCGCAGTGGCGGACCAAGAGAAAAAATAAATATTGGAATGTAATTTATGACGAACGAAGAATTAAAAACATTTATCTCCGCTCATACTCCTGAGGTTGTCTTTGAAGAGACACAATATCTCAATGTCATTGTTCCTGCTGAAAAACTTTATAGGCTTGCAAAGAATCTTCGCAGTGCGGATTACGATTATTTGATTTGTGTTTCGGGCGTTGACTGGAAAGACCATTTTATTGTTGCATATCATTTGCAATCAAGAAAGACAAAACATGTTTTTGTTTTGAAAGCAAAAATTACTGACGGAGTAAATCCTTCTGTGGATACCGTTTGCGATATCTGGAGAACAGCCGAGCTTCACGAGCGGGAAGTATTTGACCTGTTTGGAATAAAATTTAATAATCATCCTGATCTCAGAAGATTGTTCATGGATGATACATGGGGATTTCCGTTGAGAAAGGATTATGTGGATGATGTAACAATAGTGCAACTATAAAGCCTCACCCGACCTCCCCGAAGGGGAGGAGGTAGGACGACAAAAAAAATGAATTTTAACTAAGCATACGCTCTGCAAGTCCTCCCCTTCGGGGAGGATTTAGGTAGGGTCTTTGAATGAACGCAAACGAAGAAATACAAGATTTAGTCGAAGCCCACGAAGAGGACTTTGTCATCAACATTGGTCCTCAGCATCCGAGCACACACGGAGTTTTGCATTTGAAAGTGAAACTGCAGGGCGAAACCGTGCTGGATGTTCAACCGCATCTTGGATACATTCATCGTTCGATCGAAAAAATGTGCGAGGCGAGCACGTACCGGAATTTTATTTACCTCACGAGCCGGATGGATTATCTCTCCGCGCACATGAATAATCAGGCGTGCTCCATGGCGGTAGAAAAAGGAATGGCGCTTGAAATTCCTGAGCGCACAAAAGTGATTCGCATTCTGATGTCAGAACTTACGCGCCTTGCTTCGCACACGCTTTGGTGGGGAGCACTTGGTTTGGATTTAGGTGCAACTACTCCGTTCTTTATCGGCTTCCGCGATAGGGAAGAGATCATGGATATTTTTGAAGAGAGCTGCGGAGCTCGCCTTACCATGAACTATAATGTTCCCGGAGGAGTGATGTATGATATTCATCCGAACTTTCAGAAACGCGTTCATACGTTCCTGATTAATTTCAAAAAACATCTTCCCGAGTACGATACACTACTGACAGGCAATATAATTTTTCAAAACAGAATGAAAGGAGTTGGGAAAATTTCTGCGGAAGATGCAATTTCTTATGGATGTTCAGGTCCTGTCGCGCGCGGGTCTGGTGTGAGTTGTGATATCCGCAAATGGTTTCCTTACGATGGTTATGAAGGAGCACAGTTCAATGAGATACTTGAAACGGACGGAGATTGTTTTTCACGTTATATGGTTCGCGTTCGTGAAATGTATGAGTCTGTAAAAATTATCGAGCAGTATATTGATGCTATTCCCGAAGGAGATTTTCAGGCGAAGACAAAAGCGGTGCTTAAACTTCCGAAGGGAGAATTTTATTCCCGTGTAGAAACCGCCCGCGGAGAATTAGGAGTTTACATTATCAGCGATGGAAGCATGAAACCATATCGGATAAAATTCCGTTCACCAAACTTTTCAAATCTTTCTGCCCTTAAACACATGGCAACAGGAGGGAAGATTGGTGATTTGGTAGCAATTATGGCAACGCTGGATTTAGTGATACCGGATATAGACAGATAATAATAACAGCCGAATAATGAATATCGAACAAGGAATGTCGAATATTGAAATGGAAATACAAGCACCCAAAAGGAAGTTTGATACTGAAAATATTACTTAAAGAACTGCGGGAGACTTTAGTAGGTTTAAAAATTATTAAAAGGGCTCCTTTGTCGGACAGATTAGATTTTGTAGAAAAAGGAATAACTGAGTGCAATGAATTGATTTCAATTTTCGTGAAAAGTGTTGAAACTGCAAAAAAGAATAATGAAAAAAGAAAATAATACTTCGGCTGTTTGTATTAAAATTTCGGAATTCATTATTCCTTGTTCAATATTCGATATTCTGTATTAGATGTTATACGATTTCTCCATACTAACCTCCAAAATCCACGAGTGGCTCTTCGCGCACTGTTCGCCTGCTATGGCATTGTTGCTCGAGTATGTGATCATTGGAACCTGCGTTATCGGACTTTGCGTGTTTTTGGGAGTCTCTTTTGTCTATATGGAAAGAAAGGTGGCAGCTTTTATGCAGATTCGTTTGGGTCCGAATAGAGTTGGTCCAAAAGGATTGCTGCAAGCCGTTGCCGATGTAGTAAAACTTTTGCTGAAAGAAGGAATCATTCCGCAAGCATCCGATAAATTTTTGTTCAACCTCGCGCCTTTTATCGTGATGATGGTAGCAATGCTCGCTCTTGCGCCAATTCCGTTTGCCTTGGGATTACAGATGTACGATATTAATATAGGAGTGTTTTATATTTCTGCCGTGTCCTCCATTTCAGTCATTGGAATTTTAATGGCTGGCTGGGCGAGTAACAGTAAATACTCTCTGCTCGGTGCCATGCGCAGCGGAGCGCAAATTGTCAGCTATGAACTTTCTGCCGGACTCTCTATCATCGCCATCGTGGCGCTTGCAGGAAGCATGAGCATGAACGATATTGTGGAAAGCCAAAGGACAGGCTGGTGGATCTTCAAGGGACATATTCCTGCGATCATTGCATTTGTGATTTTTATCATTGCAGGAACTGCGGAACTCAATCGCGCTCCATTTGATATGGCAGAAGCGGAATCAGAACTCACCGCGGGATTTCATACGGAATATACAGGAATGCGTTTTGCAATGTTTTTTCTGGCTGAATACGTGAATATGTTCACTATCTGTGCTATCGGAGCAACATTATTTCTGGGAGGATGGATGCCGTTTCATATCGGGCAATGGGAAGCGTTCAATCACATCATGGATTTTATTCCTCCTATCATTTGGTTCTTCGGTAAAACTTTTTTTCTCATATTCGTCATCATGTGGTTCAGGTGGACATTCCCGCGTTTGAGGATAGATCAGCTTTTAACATTGGAATGGAAATATTTGATGCCGATTAGTTTGGCAAATATGATTTTGGCAGCGTTGGTAGTAATAATGGGATGGCATTTTTAAAATAAATAGTAGATAGAAAATAGATTCTAGTAAAGAGAGGATATAAATAAAATTAAAATGGGGAATCAAAATTCTATCTTTCGTGAACAAATGTCCGACCGACTTTTTGAGTTTGCCGCGAAAATCATGAAACAGGAAGAAGTTCTTTGCAAAACATATTCGGGAAAACATATTTATGGGCAGCTATTTCGTTCTGGCTCGTCTACAGGTGCTAACTACGAAGAATCTATAGCAGGGCAGTCGCGGGCTGATTTCATTCATAAAACGCAAGTAGCTTTAAAAGAAGCGCGAGAATCCAATTACTGGCTTCGCCTGATACGAAAATCAAAGATAATAAGTGAAACTGACGCTGATTTAAAATTTCTCTTGCAAGAAAGTTCTGAGTTTATTAAAATTCTTAACAGTTCTGTTCTTACGGCAAAGCAAAATAAACAATGAAAAAAATATTATTTGTCATCTATAACTTATCTTCTATCACCTATTTTCTATTATCTATCTATTATTGTATCCTATGAGGTATTTAGCAATCTACATAGGCACTATCCTCCGGGCGATCAACTCTCTCCGCAAGGGCATGAAGCTCACCGGATATTATTTTACTCACCACAAAGAGATAGTAACGCATCAATACCCCGAGAACAGAAAAAAAATGTTTATTGGTGATCGTTTCCGGGGAGAGGTGATTTTGACACATGATGAAAATAACGAGCACCGTTGCACCGGCTGCTCTGCCTGCGAAATTGCCTGTCCGAACGGAACGATTAGAATCATCAGTAAATTCGAAATTGATCCGGAAACTCAGAAAAAGAAAAAGACCATTGATGAGTTCGTATATCATCTCGGCATGTGCACATTCTGTAATCTATGTATAGTGGCCTGTCCTACGGATGCAATCGTAATGAGTAAGGATTTTGAGCACAGTATGTACGACAGAAAACCGTTGACTAAAATTTTAAACAAACGCGGTTCTAAATTGATGAAAGGAGTTGAATAAAATAAAATGAACGAATTCTTTTTATACCTGATCTCAATAATGATCCTTGTTTTCGGGGCACTTACGGTAACCTCGCATAAGATATTCCGTTCAGCAATCTATTTGCTGTTTACATTGATCAGTATTGCTGCACTGTATTTCTATCTGGAGTATGAATTCATTGCTGCAGTGCAAATTGTAGTATACGTAGGCGGAATAGTGGTGTTGATCCTGTTCTCCCTGTTCCTGACCCACCGCGTAGGGGCTGATCTTCCGGCACCTTCTTATCTGAAAATGTTTTTTACATTCCTTTCAGTTCTTTTTGCATTTGGATTTGTTTATTCATTGGTTATTGGTCATGAATTCCCGGAGGCGGAGGCCATCGGTTCAGGTATAAGTATGAATTCAATAGGAAAGGCTATGCTGAATTACGGAGAGGGAGGATTTGTTCTTCCGTTTGAGGTGGTGAGTATATTATTGTTGGCGGCATTGATAGGTAGTATTGCAATTGCGTTTAAAACCAAAGTTAAAAATTCTTGATGGGGGACATGAAATTTATATTAGCAATCAGTTTTGCCCTCTTTTTTATCGGGGCATACGGCTTTCTTACGCGCAGGAACATGATCACCATGCTCATGGCGGTGGAACTGATGCTGAATGCTGTCAATATCAATTTTGTTGTGTTCAATAAGTACCTCTATGCTGATAAAATGGACGGACTTTTCTTTACCATATTCATCATCACCATTGCCGCAGCCGAAGCAGCAGTGGCGATCGCTATCATTATTAATTTGTACAGGAAATTCAAATCGATTGACGAAAATGATATCGATACGCTGAGATGGTAAATTATTCCTACATATCATTTGTACTGATCATCCCTCTGGTGGTATTTCTGATCACCGGGCTATTTGGCAAAAAGATGCCGGGCCTGTCAGGGATTCTGGGCGCACTGGGGATGTTAGGTGCTGCCTGTCTGTCCTATTTTGTGGCCTATCAGTATTTTCTGGTTGATGGAAGAGTAGATGGGATCTACCCTACTGTAATGGCATTCAAACAGACATGGCTGCAGTTCACTCCTTCCCTTAAAATTGATATTGGCATCATCCTGGATCCTATTGCTGTAATGATGTTGGTAGTGGTTACTACGGTGTCTTTCATGGTTCACCTTTACAGTATCGGCTACATGCACGGAGAGGAGCGTTACGCTACCTATTATTCATTTCTTTCTCTTTTTAGTTTCTCCATGCTCGGACTTGTGGTGTCGTCCAACATATTCCAGATGTACATGTTCTGGGAGTTGGTAGGTGTTTCTTCTTTTCTGCTGGTAGGATTTTATTTCACCAAACCTTCTGCAGTGGCCGCAGCAAAAAAAGCCTTCATCGTTACCCGTTTTGCAGATTTAGGATTCCTGGCAGGTATTTTAATTCTTTCTTTCTACAGCGAGTCGCTTGATTTTCAAACCATCATTCATAATATGATGGATTACAACGGGACGATCTTCTTGAATGCAAACGCGGCTTCATTCATGGGTGTATCCGCACTCACCTGGGCCCTTTGCCTGATATTTATTGGAGGTGCGGGTAAATCGGCCATGTTCCCTTTTCATATCTGGTTGCCGGATGCTATGGAAGGTCCTACTCCTGTTTCGGCCCTTATCCATGCTGCAACGATGGTGGTGGCCGGTGTTTTTCTGGTGGCAAGATTATTTCCTGTTTACTCACAGGTTCCGGCTGCACTGGATGTGGTGATGTACGTAGGAGCATTCTCCGCTTTTTTCGCTGCTATCATTGCCTGCACACAAACGGATATCAAACGTGTTTTGGCGTATTCCACCATGTCGCAGATAGGATACATGATGTTTGCGCTGGGTGTTTCCGGGTATTGGGGTGAAGAGGGTTTGGGATTTACTGCCTCCATGTTCCACCTTTTCACCCATGCTATGTTCAAGGCTTTACTTTTTCTCGGAGCAGGAGCTGTGATCCACTACGTACATTCCAATGAAATGGGGGATATGGGCGGACTCTGGAAAAAAATGCCGATTACGCACATAGTTTTTTTCATTGCCTGTCTTGCTATTTCGGGCGTTCCTCCTCTTTCCGGATTTTTTTCCAAAGAAGAAATACTTACAGCTGCTTATCAGCACAATAAGATAGTTTATGCAGTGGGATTGCTCACTGCCTGCCTTACCGCTTTTTACATGTTCAGGTTGTTCCTTATGATATTTTGGAACAAGGAATACAAAGCTCATGGGCGTACCGAGCATCACGGTGAGGCACCCATGACGATGAAACTCCCCTTGCTTATTTTGGCCATCGCTACTATTTTTGCAGGGATTATTCCATTCAGTATGTATGTGTCAGCAGATGGAACAGCCGTTGAATCCCATATTCATCTCAGGGAAGCGTCCATGGCTGTTGCTGCTGGTGCAATAGGAATTTTTTCCGCATTCTTTCTTTATTTGAAGAAGAATGAAAGGCCGGAAATGATCTCAAGTGCTTTTGGAGCATTGTATCGCACTGCTTACAAAAAATTCTATGTGGACGAATTGTATCTGTTCGTTACCAAAAATATGATCTTCAACTTTATAGCGGTTCCTGCTGCCTGGATTGACCGGAATGTCGTGGATGGTATGATGGACCTGATAGCGGCAGTTACTGAGAATTTATCCGACAGTATAAAATCAATTCAATCCGGAAAAATTTCAAGTTACGTGATGTGGTTTTTTGTTGGGGCAATTTTATTATCAATGATGATCGTTTATGCTTTGTAAAATATGAACTTGAGTTTATTAATAGCTATTCCCACCCTTACCCTGATAAGTATTCTGTTTGTCAATGGGAAAATGGCGCGTGTAGCGGCTTTAGCGGGTTCTTTTGTCCAATTAGGAACTGCCTTGTTTATGCTTTTTTCCTACATGAATCTGAATGATGTTTCTCATCTTGCGTTTGAAGAATCACATGTTTGGTTTGCGCAGTGGAATATCAATTATCATATTGGAGTAGATGCCATCTCCATTGCGATGATCATGTTGACCTCTGTTGTGTTGGTTGCCGGTGTTCTTGTTTCCTGGAACATTGAGGATAAGACAAAGGAATTTTTCTTCCTGCTGGTGATGCTTGCTACAGGTGCATTCGGATTTTTTATTTCTGTTGATCTTTTTGTTCAATTCTTCTTCTTCGAACTTGCTGTAATTCCTAAGTTCCTGCTCATAGCGATCTGGGGAAGCGGCCGGAAGGAGTATTCCGCCATGAAACTGGTGCTGATGCTCATGGGAGGTTCCTCATTGGTTCTGATAGGAATTTTAGGATTCTATTATTATTCTGCTGAAGCAGGAACGCCTTCTTTTGATCTGCAAACACTTTCTCAGCTAAGCTTGTCGCACGAGCAGCAAATGTGGTTGTTTCCGTTGCTGTTCTCCGGATTTGCGGTGCTGAGCGCCATGTTCCCTTTCCATACATGGGCGCCTGACGGACACTCATCGGCTCCCACAGCAGCGTCCATGTTTCTCGCTGGAATATCAATGAAACTGGGAGGGTATGGTTGCCTTCGAGTTGCCGTATTTCTTTTACCCCATGCTGCACGTGAATATTCTCCATATATCATTGTGCTTGCTTGCATTGGAATTTTATACGGAGCATTTGTAACGCTGAAACAAACGGACATAAAATTAATGAACGCATATTCCTCCGTGAGTCACTGCGGATTTGTGATCCTCGGAATCGCTATGTTCACCAAGACGGCAATGGTAGGTGCGGTACTCCAAATGATCTCTCACGGAGTGATGACGGCCCTTTTCTTCGCTGTGATTGGCATGATCTATCAACGCACGCATACACGTATGGGCGATGAAATGGGCGGGCTGTTAAAAGTGATGCCATTCCTCAGTACCGTATTTATCGTAGCAGGATTAACCTCTCTTGGGCTTCCCGGATTCAGCGGATTTGTGGCAGAGATGACGGTGTTTGTTGGATCATTTCAGAATGAAGATATGTTTCATCGCTTTGCAACCATCTTTGCAACTGCCTCTATCGTTGTGACGGCAGTATATATTCTTCGTGCGGTTGGAATCTCTTTGTGGGGGCCAATCAAGAAAAAGGAGTACGAATCACTCCCCGATGCAAGTTGGAATGAAAAATTGGCTGCCGGGATATTAGTGCTGTCAATTGTAATAATGGGAACAATGCCTCTATGGCTTTCGGATATGATCAGTAAAACAACAGAAACTTTATTTCCTTAAATCCTAATATCTAATTCCTAAACGCTAAACAAAATCAAAAATATAAATGCAAAATTCAAAACAAGAGAGAAAAAAGAAAATATTTGTATTTATGAATTGTTTAAGATTTAGATATTAGAATTTTATGATTTTAGATTACCTATCCCTGATGCGTTTCGAAGTGCTTGCGCTTGGAGCAGTCATTTTGCTGTTGCTGATAAAAGTTTTTTCGGAGAAGATGAATATTTCTGCAATCCTTGGTTTCGTAAATTTTTCTTTGCTTGTCATTCTGGGTGCATCTTTCATAGGCCGTCCGCACGGCAGTATGTTCGGTGGAATGTTTTTGAATGACGGAACACTGATGCTTGAGAAATCCATAATTACTTTCGCTACACTTCTTATTTCACTCCAGGCAAACAACTGGCTGAAGAATCATTCCAGTTATCTTGAATTTTATCTTTTGCTTTTCTCTGTACTCATTGGAATGTATTTTATGATTTCCTCCGGAAATTTTCTGATGTTCTACCTGGGATTAGAAATGGCAACCATTCCACTCGCAGCCCTTGCAGCGTTTGATTTTAACAGGATCCGCTCTGCGGAAGGTGCAGGAAAAATGATCCTCTCCTCCGCATTTTCATCTGCTATATTGCTTTTCGGCCTGTCCTTGTTATATGGAACTACCGGATCGCTTGATTTCGGCACTGTTTCCCGGAATTTCACCTCCGGATCCTTATCTCTTCTTGGCTTGTCTTTCTTGTTGGTTGGTTTTGCCTTTAAGATATCCGCAGTTCCTTTTCACTTCTGGACGGCCGATACCTACGAAGGTTCACCCGTTGCCATCGCCACCTTTCTGTCAGTAGTTTCAAAAGGAGCAGCTTTCTTTATCTTTATTACGATACTCTACAAAGTGTTTGGAGCAGTTTATGAGAAATGGATTCATGCCCTGACGCTCCTCTCAGCAATAACCATGACGATTGGCAATCTGTTCGCTATGCGCCAGCTCAACATCAAGCGTTTCCTTGCTTTTTCTTCCATCACCCAGGCCGGCTATATACTTATCGCAGTTGCTTCTGGAACCAAAGAGGGCATGGCTTCGATAATTTATTTTCTTCTGATCTACATTTTCTCTAACGTAGGCGCGTTCACAGTGGTATCAATAATTTGTGATAAAACTGGTAAGGATGATATTGATGATTACAAAGGACTTTATAAAACAAATCCTAAGCTCAGCATCGCTATGATGATTGCATTACTTTCACTGGCAGGAGTTCCTCCTACGGCAGGATTCTTCGGAAAATTATTCCTGCTCACTTCGGGTGCCTCCAAAGGATTAATCGTCTTGCTTGTCATCGCTTCGCTGAACATGGTAATCTCGCTTTATTATTATCTCAAAGTTGTAAAAGTCATGTTTGTGGATAAAAATGAAAATCCTATTGAAAATATTTCCAGTCATATTTCAGCAAAGATCGTCCTGATCATTTGCCTGATTGGAATTCTTTCCATAGGATTTATTAACTGTATTTTTGAATATATACATGCATTAAGTTTTGGAATATGATAAAAAAGATTCAGACAGATAAAAATTGGATTCAAACGGATTTGTCCGCATAAATCTGAATTTCTAAAATATGAACCGTTTAAACACAGAAGGGCATATCGTTGAGGAAATAAATGGCACTCGCTGTTCCATAGTGGAAAAAAATGTTTCTCCGGAGCGGGTAGAATTTCTGAAAAAACTTTTGGAACACAACGGTTATATTGTAATCACCGCTCCAACACCACCGCCTTCTGTAAAACAAGTGCCAAAACCTATAGTCCCCTCCCAAGCTACGCTCCCTACCTCCGGCAGTCCCGAAGGGGGAGGAATTACTTCTGCGCCTGTCCCTCCTTCGGAGGATGTGGGGGCTGTGCTCTCTCCTGCTCCACATACTTTTACAGTAGGAATTACAAATATTACGTTCCACACCATGTTGGCTGTCTATGAGCGTTCCCTTTACACCCCGGAAGGAAAACCTGTTTCCATTGCTTATTGGAACCAGGAAAAGGAAACACCTGAGCAATTATATTGGGAGAGAAGAGTAAAGTAAAAGTGTAATTTTTAACAAAATATTCTTTTAACTTACTTACTTTCATTTATATTTGCACTTATTCTTTTACCCCATGAAAGAAAAATGTGATTTTCCTGCTTTTACTGCTTATCGTTTGGAGGAGGATATGCTTTATATTGAATTAAAAAAAGTAAAACAGCTAACGGCAACAGATGTTGAACAAATATATAACTGCTATGAAGAAATTGGAAACGGAAAAAAAGTTTTTGTGTTAGTGACTTTTAAAGGTTTTGTCCCCATGAGTGATGGTGCGATGAAGGAAGCCAAAAAGCAAAGCAAAAAAAATGCGCAGGCAGCTGTTGCTTATGTAGTTGGCAATGTGGCGCTGCGACTTGGTATTAATTTCTTCATGAATTTTTACAAGCCTCCATTCCCCATCCATATTTCTAAGACAAAGGCAGCTGCAATTTCGTGGCTAAACGCTCAGAAGAAGGGAAATAAGAAATAGGGGACAGTCAATTAAGGGCTTTCAGTGCTTTCAGGGTTTCTTCCAATTGTTTGTCGTCAAAATCCAGGTGAGTTACAATGCGCACCATCTTTTTTCCGAACGCAATTCCTTTCACTCCTTTTTCTGAAAGTTTCGCAATGAATTCCTGTGAGGTCATCGGATCTTTGAGGGTGAAGATAATGATGTTGGTGGTAACCGGAAACAAGGCATCCACATACGAAACGTTTTTCAGAACTTCAGAGATTTTTTTCGCGCGATGGTGATCGTCTTTCAGCCGTTTGATGTTATTGTCCAGTGCATAATTTGCAGCAGCAGCCAGGAATCCCGCCTGCCTCATTCCGCCTCCGAACACTTTTCTTACCCTGCGCGCTTTTTTGATAAATTCTTTATCGCCAACTAATACTGAACCTACCGGGCAGCCCAGCCCTTTTGAAAAACAAATGGAAACCGAATCGAAATACTTTGCGGTTTCCTCAGCAGAATCTCCTGTTTCTGCCAGTGCATTGAATATCCGGGCTCCGTCCAGATGCAGTTTGAGATTATTTTTTTTACAGACTTCCGAAATCTCCTTTATCGATTTCAATGAGTAATAACTTCCTCCTGCACGGTTCACGGTATTTTCAAGGCAAACCAAAGTTGTGCGCGGCAGCCAGTCGAACGACGCATTGATGTTTTCAGCCACTTGGTTTGCAGAAAGCCTGCCCTGATCGCCCGACACTACTCTAACCTGCACGCCTGAGTTGAAAGCAATGCCTCCACCTTCGTTGATATAAATATGTGCATGTGTGTCGCAGATAAGCTCATCTCCGGGCTGGGTGTGTGCTTTGATTGCACTCTGGTTGGTCATGGTGCCTGAAGGGCAATACACCCCGGCTTCTTTGCCGAAAAGTTTTGCTGTGCGCTCTTCGAGTTGGTTCACGCTTGGGTCTTCCCCGAAAACATCATCTCCCACAGAGGCAGTAAGAATGGCATCCAGCATCCCTTTGGAGGGATGTGTAACGGTATCGCTTCTGAGGTCTATAAATTTCCGTGTCACGATCTTGAATTATGGAACAAATGCGAATATACGAATCGATTAAAATCAAAATAGGTGTAATTCCTTTATTCGTAAATTTGTATTTATTCCCTATTCGTACCACTATGATCAAATCAATGACCGGTTTCGGAAAGGCAGAAGGGTTTGTAAACAAAAAGCGGGTTTCTGTTGAGATACGTTCTGTGAACAGCAAGGGCATGGATGTGAACACCCGTATGTCCGGCCCGTACCGGGAAAAGGAACTGGATATTCGCAGCCTGCTCTCGGAGAAACTCGAAAGAGGGAAAATCGATTTCAGCATCAATGTTGAATCTTCGGAGGGCGGAAGAAGTACACAGATCAATACGTCCATTGTCAAGAATTACCATGTCCAGTTGAAGTCGCTTGCCAAAGAACTTAAAGAAGAACAGGACGATTTCATGGAGATCATTATGCGCCTTCCTGAAGTTTTTAAAATAGAGAAGGAGGAATTCAACGAAGCGGAATGGAAACAGATGCTGAAACTGATTGGTGCAGCGCTGAAGAAAATAAATTCCTTCAGGGAAAAAGAAGGCGCATCCCTCGAAAAAGACCTGCGTAAGCGTATTGATCTCATCGCGAAGCTTCTTACAGAAGTGGAAAAGGATGACAAGGAGCGGATGGCAGCGGTAAAAGAGAAATTGAGAAAAGCCGTAGAAGAGTTGGCGGCAAAAGATAAAATTGACAACAACCGCTTCGAGCAGGAACTGATTTACTATCTTGAAAAATTAGATATTACCGAAGAGAAGGTGAGGCTGAAAACCCACCTGGATTATTTTCTGAAGACGATGAATGAAAATTCCCCCGGAAAGAAACTGGGTTTCATCTCCCAGGAAATCGGAAGAGAGATAAACACCATCGGCTCAAAAGCAAATGACGCGGATATGCAGAAGAGGGTGGTTCAAATGAAGGATGAATTGGAGAAAATCAAAGAGCAGTTAAATAACGTACTCTGAATGATCCCTCAGCAAGACAGCCCAATAAATATGCAAGGCAAACTCATCATTTTCTCTGCCCCCTCCGGTGCCGGCAAGACCACCATCGTGCATCATGTGCTGAAAAAATTCCCCGACCGACTTGAGTTTTCCGTTTCCGCCTGCACCCGGAGCAGGCGCCTCAATGAGGTTGACGGAAAGGACTATCATTTCATGACAACAGAAGATTTCAAACAGAAGATCAAGAAAAATGAGTTTGCGGAGTGGGAAGAAGTATACCAGGGGCAATTTTACGGAACGCTCAAGTCCGAACTGGATAGAATTTGGAACGAAGGAAAGCAAGTGATTTTTGATCTGGATGTACAAGGCGGATTAAATTTGAAAAGAAAATACGGAAGACGGTCCTTTGCCATATTTGTAATGCCTCCGTCCATTGAGGTACTTGAACTTCGCCTTCGCCAGAGAAAAACGGAAACGGAAGACAGCATTGCAAAGAGAGTTGCAAAAGCAAAAGAAGAGATGATGGTTGCAGACCAGTTTGATAAGATACTGATAAATGAAAATCTTGAAAAAGCATGTGCTGATGCGGAACGATTGGTTAGTGTGTTTTTAAAAAGCCCCGACCCTAAAGGGGGTATATGATTTTCTTCTCCCTTTAGGGCAGGGGTAAAACGAAACTACATGAAAATCGGACTCTTCTTCGGCTCATTCAACCCCATTCACATCGGGCATTTGGTAATTGCCAATTACATGGTTGAGTTTACAGATTTAAAACAAGTGTGGCTTGTGGTTTCTCCGCACAATCCTTTGAAAGAAAAAAAATGGTTGGCTGATGCACTCAAACGACTGACAGCTGTAAAAAAGGCGGTAGGAAAGAACTCCAAAATAAAAGTGAGCGATGTTGAATTTTTATTGCCTCAACCATCTTACACTATAAACACACTGGATGTTCTGAATAAAAAATATCCTCAGCATGAATTTGTACTCATCATCGGCTCAGATAATCTCAACACCTTTCACAAATGGAAGGATTACAAAAAAATTCTAAGCAAGCATACGATTTATGTTTATCCGCGAATCCTCCCCATTAATAAAGGGAGATCGAGGAGGTTGTTAAATCACCGTAATGTTAAATTCATAAACGCCCCCCGAATTGATATTTCCTCCACATTTATACGTGAGCAGATGAAAAAGGGAAAGGATATGGGGTGTTTTTTGGTTTAAATGGTTTGCGGACCTGCGAAGTGCGGGATTAAAAAGCACTTCGCTGGTTGCCAGCACAAAAATAATTAAATGCAATGAAGTTTAATTTACCACTGATAATGAACCAATAACCTGTTTTTGAGCAGATTGTCTATGATGGAATTCTCATGGATGGGACGCGTATTTTTCTATTTTCGCATATATACCATACCTTTATGAAAAAGCTTTTTTTGGTTGTCTTTATTACTCTGATTGGAGTTGTTGCGTCTATCTCTCAGACCATCACTCCTGAGATCATCTCCGACATCCGTCATGTTACGGAAGTTTCTGTTTCTCCAAACGGAAATGATATCGCATATATTCTGCGTGTGCCCGGCAACGATGCTTCCGGAATGCAGAAGTCAGTTCTGATGACCGTACCGAAAGCAGGCGGTGCGTCTAAAATTATTCTGGAGAAGGTTTATAATCCATCTTCCATTTCATGGAGCAAGGATGGAAGGAATATCTATTGTCTGATAAAAGACAGCGTGAAGAAAGTAGCGCATCTGAATATAGTTCAGCTTGCAAATAAAGACGTAACCGCGTTGACCTCCGGCACGCGTTCTGTTGGGCATTATGCTTTTTCTCCCGATGAAAAAATGCTGGCACTTATTTACACCGATGCGCAAAACGAAGTGGAAAAAGTAGATGAAAAAAGAAAACGCGACTGGATCGTGAAGGATGAAAATTTAAAATACGACCGCCTGTATGTAACAGATGCTACGGTTAGCTATACTCCTAAGGACATCAGCGACAAGATTCTCCATGTAACAGATTTTATTTGGTCGCCCGATGGGAAGATGATCTATTTCAAAGCCTGTGAAAAAACAAGTGTTGACCATACCATGATGTATCAGAAGATATACCGCGTGAGTGCGGAAGGAGGATCGCCCGAGGTTGTTTGTGAAACGGAAGGAAAGCTTGGTAACATCGATGTATCTCCAGATGGAAAGAACCTGGCTTTCTGCGGTGCTGTGG
>SCSP01000174.1 GCA_004297845.1 Bacteroidota bacterium
TGTTGTATGAAAGAGGATAGTAGGACTATCACAGTCGCTGTGCAAGCGGAGGCTGTAAACCACCTCTCGGTGCTGTTTGAGTAATCAAATGGAATTGAACGGAAAGAGGAAAAGGCTGAATAAATCAGTCAGGTAAGAATAAGAGAGATGAATGCAAATGAACCATTGAAGAAGTTGCAAGACAACGGTACATCTTGTCAAAAGCCAGTTTTCTACGCAACTGGTGAAACGTTATAGGAGCCAACTTGCAAATAAGGCAAAGGGATATTTTAGGAAATTTCGGAAAGTTACCCGGACCCGGGCTAATTATTGAGGATAAGGACCGCGGAACCAGGCGCAGGGAACATCCCGGCAGGTAATATGAAAATTAACGCTGACATTTTTCGTTTCCTTTCCTGTTATTTCAAAGGCGCCAGCAGGTTTCATATACCACTCTTTTAAGCACGCAGTGTCGATTGCATCATACGACTTCGTTTGATTCTTGTAGGCATTCAAAAGCAGGGTGTAATGTGCAAGGTCTTTTTTAGTGGAGTCAACTATCAGGTATCTGCCGGAACGAAGTTTTGCGTGGAAGTCTCCTTTTGCATCGGTAGTTAATGCCAAAAGCACTTTACTCTCAAACGTATTTACATCCCCTTCCTTTATATAAATCTTTTTATTCGCAGCAGGTTTGGGTGTTCCCAACTGCATCAGGATTTCACTGTTGGGCCTTGCGCCTCCGCAGTAATCCCTTGTCTGGGTAACAGTCCCGGAAACTGAAATTTTTTTAGCTTTCTTTTTCGTATCGGTCGCAGTGAAGGACAAAAGGGATAAACACAATAATGGAACAAACAATGTCTTCTTCATGCAGCTAATATTACAAAAATGCTGCCAAAGATCAGGCAGCCTGTCTTCCAAGGGCTTTCAGCATTCGGGCATGAGAAACAAGCGCATGGGCAAATGTAGATTTTACATTATACGGCAACCCGTATTCACGCGCGGTTCTCTCCACAATGAGTGATATTTTCCGGTAATGGATATGGCAGATGTTTGGAAAAAGATGGTGCTCGATCTGGAAATTGAGTCCGCCAATGAACCAATTCATGATACGACTTCTTCTCGAAAAATTCGCTGTAGTCTGAAGTTGGTGGATCGCCCACTCATTTTCAATGTTGCCATCTTTTCCCGGCAACGGTTGATCCACACCTTCCACGATGTGCGCCATTTGAAAAACGATCGCCATGATGATCCCCCCGGTGCAATGCATGACAATGAACCCCAGAAGCACCTGCCACCAGGTGAAATCGGAGAATATAAGCGGCAGGCCGATAGTAGCCAGCAGATAGATGACTTTTGTTCCAATCAGTTTGACATATTCCAGGGCAGGTTTGGCATTTTGTTCCTTTGTGATGCCGGATTTGTTATACTCGTGAAGTTGAAAAAAATCTTTGATAAGCTTGGAAAGTGTCATTAAGCTATAGAGAAAATAAGCGTAAAAATGTTGGAAACGATGTATCTTTTTTAACGGAGAGTGTTTTGAAAAACGAAGCAGTTCGCGTCCTCCTATATCCTCATCCATACCATCAATATTGGTGAACGTATGGTGAAGCACATTATGCTGCACTTTCCAGTTGAACCCCGTTGTGCCCAGCAGCACAATAGTGCTTCCGAGCAATTCATTTAGCCATGCTTTTTTTGAGAACGAACCGTGTGCCGCATCGTGCATCACAGACATTCCGGTTCCCGCCATGCCTATACCCATCAGTATTGAAAGAGGAAAGATCATCCATCCCGCCATAGGTAACGTAAGTATCAGAACAAATGGAACAAGATACAGCGAAAGCATCACGGCCGATTTAACACCCATCTTCCAGTTCCCTTTGCTGGAAATACCCTTTTCTTTAAAATACTCGTTCACGTTCTTCTTCAGAACTGCCATGAACTGGGACTTATCTCTTTCAAACCTTATTATTCTCATAAAATAGGCGTTTTCAGTACTATGAGCTCGTAAGGTACGGATAATTCCCGCTTTAAAATGGAATGGACGAAGATTTTATTCACAGGGCCGGGTGAAGAGAGTTTACGGAGCGCCTTGACTTCAGTGCAAAAGGGGAAAAAAATTAACTTTGTCCCACTAATATTCTTTTGAAATATGTTCGAGAATTTAAGCGATAAAATAGACCGGGCTTTCAAGATATTGAAAGGGCAGGGCAAGATCACGGAAGTGAACGTGAGCGAAACCATGAAGGAGATTCGCAAGGCTTTGCTGGATGCGGATGTGAATTTTAAAGTGGCAAAGACCTTTACCGACAATGTAAAGGCCAAAGCAATGGGGCAGCATGTGCTCACAAGCATTTCTCCCGGACAGTTGATGACCAAGATTACACGCGATGAGCTTGCCGAACTGATGGGAGGTAAAAACGCGGAACTGAAAATGTCGGGAAATCCCGCTGTGATTCTGATGAGCGGACTGCAGGGTTCCGGTAAAACAACTTTCTCCGGCAAGCTTGCTAATTTTTTGAAAACTAAAAAAGGAAAAAACCCTTTGCTCGTTGCCTGCGATATTTACAGGCCTGCAGCAATTGATCAGCTTAAAGTATTGGGGGAACAAATTGGTGTTGCTGTGTTTGCGCCAATCCTAAAGGGAGAAGAAGATAAAAGCCACCCCAACCCTGAAGGGGGAAATACACCGACACCCTTTAGGGCAGGGGGTATCGGGGGGCAAGAGGAAGTGGTTTCCATTGCTAAACGAGGAGTTCAGTTCGCGAAAGACAATAACCACTCGGTTGTCATCATCGATACAGCCGGTCGTTTAGCAATTGACGAGCAGATGATGAACGAAATTGCTGCTGTAAAAAAAGCCGTTGACCCGCAGGAAATTCTTTTTGTAGTTGATGCCATGACCGGACAGGATGCGGTGAATACAGCAAAGACATTTAATGAAAGATTGGATTTTGGCGGAGTAGTGCTTACAAAATTGGATGGCGATACTCGCGGAGGCGCGGCTCTTTCCATCAAAAGCGTGGTGAACAAGCCGATTAAGTTTGTAGGTACCGGTGAAAAAATGGATGCCATCGATGTGTTCCACCCGGACCGCATGGCAGATAGAATCCTTGGTATGGGCGATGTGGTTACGCTCGTGGAACGTGTGCAGGAGCAATTCAGCGGGGAAGAAACGAAAAAACTCACAAAAAAGTTCGCGCAGAACAAATTTGATTTTAATGATTTTCTCACGCAGCTTCAGCAGATAAAAAAAATGGGAAACATGAAAGATTTGATGGGGATGATTCCCGGAGCGGGAAAGGCAATAAAGGATGTGGATATAAAAGACGATGCATTCAAGGGGATTGAAGCAATTATTCACTCCATGACTCCCAAAGAAAGAAGTAATCCCGAAATTCTTAACGGCAGCAGGCGTCAACGGATATCCAAAGGCAGCGGACGTGAAATCCATGAAGTAAATAAGCTGATGAAACAATTTGAAGACATGCGTAAGATGATGAAGATGATAGGAAATAAAGATCAGATGAGGAGTATGATGAAGAATATGCAGAACATGCCGAGGCAAAAGTAAAATGTAAAGTGTTGCTGGCTGTTAATTCCCCCTTATCAAAGGGGGATAAAGGGGGTTGTTAAGGAGATTTATCAAATGAAAATATATTGCGAACCGCATCTCAAACAGCTATCACGGGATCTCCGGAATAATAACACATTAGCTGAAGTCCTGTTATGGGACAACTGAAAGGCAGAAATATAAAGGGTTATCAGTTTATGCGTCAGAAGCCAATTGAAAAGTATGTTGTAGATTTTTATTGCAGTAAATTGAAGCTTGTGATTGAGGTGAATGGAAATAGCCACGAGGCAAAAGCGGAGGATGATCTTGAGAGACAAAATAAGATTGAAAAATTGGGAATAACCTTTTTAAGGTTGGACGATAAAGGAATCAAGACCCAAATTCATCATATAGTTCGTGTGATAGAGGACTTTATTGAAGAGATGGAAGTGAAACATCAAATACAAACAACCCCCTGTGCCCCTTTTTATTAAGGGGGAATAAGTCCCATCTGAGAATTTATGACAGTTATAGACGGTAAAAAAATATCTGAAGAAATTCAGAATGAGATTTCTGCGGAAGTCAAAAAGATAAGGTCTTCTGGTGGAAAAATTCCACACCTTGCCGCAGTATTAGTGGGCAATGACGGAGCCAGCGAAACGTATGTGGGCGGAAAAGTGAAAGCATGCGAGAAAGTTGGTTTTAAATCTACACTTGTACGTTTGCCCGGCACTGTTTCCGAAAATGATCTTCTGAAAAAAATTGCCGAGTTGAATTGCGATAATGATATTGATGGCTTCATTGTTCAGCTTCCTTTGCCCAAACATATTTCGGATCGGAAAGTAATTGAAACCATTGATCCGAAGAAGGACGTGGATGGGTTTCATCCGGTCAATGTGGGCAGAATGGCATTGAACCTTCCTTCCTACCTTCCTGCAACTCCTTATGGAATTTTGCAATTGATCGAGCGGTATAAAATAGAAACGACCGGTAAGAACTGCGTTGTTATAGGCAGAAGTCATATTGTTGGTTCTCCTATGAGTATTCTGATGGCAAGAAATGCCTATCCCGGCAATTGCACGGTAACCATCACGCATAGTAAAACAAAAAACCTGAAAGAGATTTGCCTCTCTGCTGATATTTTGATCGTTGCCCTTGGTAAAGCAGAATTTCTGACTGCGGATTACGTGAAGCAGGGAACTGTGGTAATTGATGTAGGGATTACCCGCGTTAAATCCGATAAAACAAAATCCGGATGGAAATTATTAGGTGATGTGAAATATGATGAAGTGGCTCCCAAATGTTCTTTCATCACTCCTGTTCCGGGTGGAGTAGGGCCCATGACCATCACGGCCTTACTGATGAATACGCTGAAAGCAAGTAAAATGGAAATATACACCTGAGCAAACCAGTTCAACAATCTTCTACTTCCTTGTCCGTCAACCTTAAACCCGAAACCTCTAACCTGAAACAAGAAGATGGCCTCCTTCTTCCCCTTATGGAAGAATTTTACACCATTCAGGGTGAGGGCTTCAATACAGGTAAGCCAGCCTACTTTGTACGTATCGGAGGTTGCGATGTGGGATGCCATTGGTGCGATGTAAAGGAAAGCTGGGATGCAAGCATTCATCCTTTAACTGAAGCAG
>SCSP01000175.1 GCA_004297845.1 Bacteroidota bacterium
AAAATGCTTGTCAGGCTTGCTTTTATCATTGCGGGGCAGCACATCTTTTATATAGATCCATTTACCGGATTTAAACTGAATCATGTCGTATGAAAAATCCGGTCCATAAAACGAATACTGCCCTTCCAAACCGGGATTTGAAGGTGAAAGATGGTCAAAAACTATCGCGTTTCTTTCTTCATCGTAACGCAGTGCCATAAAAAGACCGGCCTGATACTCAAAAATCATACGTTTTTTAGTCTTGCCGCTTTCGGATGAAAAGATGGCATCTCCAAACTTTGGAAATCCCTTATCTGTAAAGTAAAGTACATCGATCAGACGCTTGTTTGATATCCGGTTGTTTCCATCCCATCCTAAAAGCACATAGTATTTTTTCTTTTTATGTTTTACAAAAACCACCTGGTAATAATAAGCTCCGAACCATTTAGTATTATCAAGAACTGCATTCTCAGGATCCTTTATGCCTTCCGATTTGTCATTCAGCTGATACGTCTCAAATTTTTTCAATTTCCTGACATAGGCTTGTATAAACCCATAAAACAAATGAGTGCCATCTTCTGCTTCCACATCCCAGGTAAAAATCCGTACTTGTTTGTCAGGGGAAAGAATCATCACTTTATATTTCTGAAGAGAATCAAACGCAAATTCTCCTTTTGTGTCCAGAACTAGTGCTGCTTTCAAGCCATCCGAAAATTTTCTGCCGTTCTCGGTTTTGAGTTCGTGTTTTACTGAACGCGCAAAATCAATATAGAGGTTAAATACCGAATCCTGTATCGAAAACTGAGCACACGCCTCTCCCCCGGCCCCTCTCCTCAGGAGGGGGGAAAAAAACAAACAGAATAATATCAGTAACCTACATTTCATTTTCTCCAAAAAAAAACCGCAAGCATATTAACGCTTACGGTTGTGGTATATTTCCCGACACAATTAAGCAACGTGCATGGATTCTTTCTTCTCGGTTAAAAGTTCTTTTGACTCACGGTAAGCCGGGTCATCCACGCAGCAGTCAACCGGGCAAACAGCAGCGCATTGAGGTTCATCGTGAAAGCCAACACACTCGGTGCATTTATCTGGAACTATATAGTAATAATCCGCAGAAACAGCCGGTTGCGGTGCTTCGGCATCCACGGATGTGCCTGTACTTTTTCCGGCATAAGCTCCCTTAAGCGTAGTGCCGTCAGCGAATCTCCACTCAGCGCCATTTTCGTAAATAGCGTTGTTCGGGCACTCCGGTTCGCAGGCTCCGCAGTTGATACATTCAGTAGTAATTATAATTGCCATAACTAAAAAAGTTTAAAGTTTAAGGTTTAAGGTCTGAAGTTTGTGGTTCGTAATTTTCGTATAGTTTCGCTTTTCAAAAACTCAGCAAAGGTATTAAAAATATTTTTAATGGATTTAGAGAAAAGAATTATTGGATTTGTACAACTTGGAGTTATCCTGCGCGATCCTAAAGGAGCATTAGATAAGGTTATTGACAAAGCATCAAAGAAAAACGGATGGTTCACCGAGGAAAACATCCGGCTTGCCATCAGCTCGATTGGAGAGATGATCAAGGAAGATAAGATCAGGAAATGGGTTGATAAATATGAAAGTCTCAAGTCAAAAGAAAAACAGCCGGAAGCAAGAAAGACCGGAGTGATCATGGCAGGAAATATTCCATTGGTTGGTTTTCATGATTTTATGTGTGTGCTGATGAGCGGGAATATTTTTGTGGGAAAACTTTCTTCGGACGATGAAATCCTTCTGCCCGCTATAGCCAAGTTTTTAGTTTCGATAGAACCCAAATTCAAGGATCAGATTCATTTTACTGATCAGCCATTCAACAAAACAAAGGGCATCGCTGCTTATATTGCCACCGGCAGCAACAACAGCGCCAGGTATTTTGAATACTACTTCAAGAAACACCCTCATATCGTACGTAAGAACAGAAATTCCGTTGCCGTCCTGGATGGAAATGAAACAGCGAATGACCTGAATGCGCTTGGAAAAGATATTTTTCAGTACTTCGGAATGGGCTGCAGAAATGTTTCCAAAATTTATATACCCGAAGACTTTAACCTCGACAATTTTTTTGAAGCCATTGTTGATTTCGGGGAGGTCATCCACCACAACAAGTATTACAACAACCACCAGTATTACCGCACCCTCTATCTGCTAAACAGCGAGAAATTCCTGGACAATAATTTTTTGATGTTAAAGAACACCCCCTCCAACTCCCCCGAAGGGGGAGAGATAATAGCATCACCTGTTGCTACATTATATTATGAACATTACAATAACAAGAACGATTTATTTAAAAAATTACTGGCAGCTCAAGAACAAATTCAGTGTATTGTTTCACATCATGCAATCCCCTTTCCTTTGGAGAGGGTTAGGGTGAGACCAGGCCACACCCAGTCACCCGAACTCTGGGATTATGCCGATGGAGTCGATACTATGGAGTTTTTGATCCGTATGAAGTAACATTTCGCATCTTTGACCGTTATATTGATTTATGAATAAATGCTCCACTTCATTTTTCTTCCTACTGCTTCTTCCTTCTTTTCTATTCGCTAACGGTGCGGAGATCAAAGGGCGAGTTGTCAATGAAAAAAAAGAGTCGATCGAATTTGCTTCCATAGCCCTTCTCCAGGAAAAAGACTCCACCCTTGCTTTTGCAAATATCACTGACAGCACGGGGAATTACCTTTTCACCTCCATTCCTTACGGCAGGTATCTTCTTGCGGTGAGTTCTGCAGGAACCTCCCGGGAATATTATGGCCCGCTGGTCATTGACAGTTTAAACGGCTCTATCATCGTCCCCGACATTACCCTGAAACAGTCCTCCAAAGAGTTGACCGAAGTAGAGATAAGAGCCATCAAACCCTTGTTCATTCACAAACCGGGGATGCTCATTATGGATGTAGAAGGAAGTGCACATAAATCAGCAGGAACTGCATGGGACCTGCTGAAGAAAGTTCCGGGAGTTATCATTGACAATAATAACAACATCACCTTTCGAGGAAAACAGGGGGTAAATATTATGATTGACGATAAACCCACCTACCTGGCGGGTGACCAATTGGCGCTGTTTCTGCAGAATATGAGTGCCAGCGAAGTGGTGCGCATTGAAATAGTCACCAATCCTTCTGCAAAATTTGACGCAGCCGGAAGAGCGGGCTATATCAATATTGTGACAAAGAAAAAAGTGAAACAGGGATTGAATGGAAACGTACTTCTCGGTGCAGGATATGGCGCAAGGCTAAAAGTGGGCGGAGGCCCGAATCTTAGTTACGGAAAAAATAAATTTAATTTTTACGGGTATTACTACACCGGAAGAAAAAATAACCTGGAAGAGCTCGATATTTTCCGGAAGATCACCTATTCAGATACACTCACCACGTTTGACCAGCAATCGGACATGGAAGAGATCCAGCGTTACCACAATGCAAGAGTTGGATTCGACTATTTTCCGGATAGCATAACCAGCATGGGGATTGTTTTGAGCGGACGTCTGTTCGGCATAGATGCCATCAATACTACCAAAACCTCCATCGCACTGGAACCCTCTGATTCCGCATTCTCACTTCAGCAGACAAATATCAAAGACGGAATGAATCGCAGGGCGAGCAGCGGGGTCTATTACAAAAAAATACTGGACACACTGGGTGGGGAATTTTCCGCGAATGCCGACCTGCTGGTGTACCGGAACGATGCGGGCGAAGATTTTGAAACGCGTTACTTCAACAAACAGCATTCAGAAACAGGGATACCTTACTTACAACGCAACAATACCGCTACCGATATAAACATTGCAGTTGCAAAGTTGGATTACGCACATGGCTTTAAAAAACACGAAGCAAAATTGGAAACAGGCCTGAAAAGCAGTTATGTAGAAACAGATAACTCGCTGCATTTTGACGTGCAGAACAATCAAGTCTGGGAGAATGACAGCACCCGGACCAATGATTTCATTTACAAGGAAATTATCAATGCCGCCTACCTTAATGGCTCTTTCAAATGGAAAAACTTTGGCTTTCAACTTGGACTGAGGGCAGAACAAACTATTTCCGATGGCAACTCCCCCACCCTCAACAAGCAAATTCTGAACCAGTACATGCAACTTTTCCCTAGTGTGTTCATTGACCGTCAGATCCGGAAGAACCATCATCTGAGCGGCTCTTATTCCAGGCGCATTGACAGGCCCAGTTACGAGGACCTGAACCCCTTTATCTTTTACCTGGACCAATACACATTTGAAAAAGGAAATCCTTTTCTCAAACCTCAGTTTACGGATGCACTTGCAGTCGAATATTCTTTGATGGATGCTGTTTTTCTCTCCACAGAATTAAGTCGCACACATGATGCTATGACCGACATTACCGAACAGATAGATTCTACAGGAGCCACCTTCCTCACGCACCTTAACCTGAGCACAGTGGATAATGCTGCGTTCACTCTTTCCTTCCCCATACCCATCGGGAAATGGTTCATGGCAGAAAATTCACTGACAGAAACATACGCTTCATACCGCTCTCCTCTTTTTGATACAGAACTCAACCGTACCTCATGGGACTTCAGTGCAAATAGCACATTTAAGTTTACTCTGCCGAAAGATTGGAGCATAGAACTTAACGCAGAATATCAATCAAAAGCACGCGTGGGCTTATTTGATATGAAACAACAATGGCACAATTCTTTTGGCGTTACCAAGCACTTCTTTAAAAAAATGCTCCTGTTCTCAATTTCCTTTGCAGACATGTTTCATAAAAGTTACAATGATATCACGATAAACTTCCAGGGACAAGACGTACACCTCATAAGCAATGATGAGACTCGGGAGGTCTGGGGAAGTTTACGCTACACCTTTGGGCAGGCCCAACAAAAACGCAAGAGCGGTTACAAAAGTGCTTCGGAGGACCTGCAGAACAGGACGAACAAAAAGTAAGCACCGGGGAATCCTGATTTTTCCATTCAATATATTTCTTAGTTTCGTCTTATGAAACTGAAGACCATACTGAGCAAAAAAAAAACAGTTGATTTCCTGGGGCTTTTATGGAAAACCATCCGAAAATTCATAAGGGACGATGCCATGAGCTTGAGCGCTGCGCTGGCCTATTATACTGCCTTTGCGCTTCCGGCAATTCTGATCATTTTAATCTCATTGGTGGGATACTTTTGGGGAGAAAAGGAAATTGAAGAGCAATTGCTGTCTGAATTTACAAAGCTGATGGGAGAAAATGGAGCAAATCAGGTTAAATTTATGCTGGACAAAGTAACATCAGACTCAAGTTCTACCACCACTCTTGTGGGAGTGATGATGCTCCTGTTCAGTTCTACTGTTGTTTTTTACACAATACAACATTCCATGAACAGATTATGGAAGATCAGCGATGAAATTCGCCATGGTTTTATTAAATATGTTCTTGACAAGGTAATTTCTCTGGGATTCATTCTCGCTTTTGGATTTCTGCTTACTGTTTCCCTTGGACTTCAGGCCTTTATCGCCTGGATGGATAATTATTTCGGTGATTTTGCTGCCGCGAAAGCACAAGTGGCTGTGACCGATTCTTCTCTGCTTGACAAAGCATTGGCTTATCTGTCTGATATTTACATCACCTATTTCTCTTCCGGATTCTTCCTAATTGAATTCCTGGTCGTAATGACGCTCAACACGATTTTGTTTGCCTGCATTTTTAAATTTCTGCCCGATGCAAAAGTGAAATGGAAAATTGCCATTCCGGGAGGGATTCTGACAGCGCTTCTGTTTAAGATCGGGCAATCTGTGATAGGCTGGAAACTTGGGCATACCGATTTCACGGACAGCTTCGGACCGGCAGGTGCCATCATTATTGTGTTTGTCTGGATATTCTACACCTCCTGCATTCTTTTTTACGGGGGAATATTTGTTGATCTTTATGGTAAAATGATCGGAGAACCCGTAAAAGCCATTCCCGGGGAACATCATCATCATTAATTAAGGGGTTCCGATGTCTTCTATAAAAGTTTTATTCCTCTGCATCCACAACTCGGCAAGAAGCCAGATGGCTGAGGCCTATCTTAAGAAATTGGGAGGAGATAAATTTCTGCCCGAAAGCGCAGGATTAGAGCCGGGAAAGTTAAATCCACTGGTAGTGGAAGCGATGAAGCAAGAAGGGATTGATATTTCTAAAAATAAAACTAAAGATGTTTTTGAAATGCACAGACAAGGAAAGTCGTTTGATTACGTTATCACCGTCTGCGACCCGAAGTCCTCCGAAATGTGCCCTATTTTTCCCGGCATACAAAAGAAAATAAACTGGGGCTTTGATGATCCATCAAAGTTTGCAGGATCTAAAGAAGAAAAAATTGCACAGACAAAAATCATACGTGATAAGATCAAAAAAGCGGTGCAGGATTTTATTCTGGAAACAGAATAGGGAATGTAAAGCCTCCCTGCCGGGTATTTCGGCTTTTCCGGATGGTCTTCGATCAGCTTAACCCGACTTGGAACATTTTAAAACAGTTTCATAGGTAAATAGAGTTTTGATTTGTCGTTTTAGGTAACACAAATTTTTTCAGACGGTAGGACTTGTATTGGTAGCCTAATGCATCGTATATCTCACGCATCGGCTCCCGTGGTTCGCTGCATTTGCACAGATGAATCACAGGCTTGCTTTTGTTTTGCAGGGTGATAGCAACACACACATAATGGCACCCCCGCTCTCTAAATGATTGTACAGTACATTAGTAATGATTAGTAATTTAGCAGATAATACCTCAACCTACCCACTGTTTTACCAATGACACAATGGATTGAAGACTGGTTTGGCTCTGAATACTACTCCCTGCTCTATAAACACAGGGATTTTAATGAGGCCAGGTTATTTCTTGATAATCTGATATCGTTTCTGAAAATCACTTCTGAAAGCAGGATATTGGATTGCGGCTGCGGAAAGGGGCGCCATTCAATATATTTAAGCGAAAAAGGGTTTGAAGTTACCGGCTTAGACATCAGCGAAAAGAATATAATAGAGTCAAAAAAAACCGAAAAAAGTAATCTTGTATTTTTTACTCATGACCTGTGCAACCTCTTCCGGACAAATTACTACGATGTTGCGTTGAGCCTCTTTACCAGTTTCGGGTATTTTGAAA
>SCSP01000176.1 GCA_004297845.1 Bacteroidota bacterium
CTTTCATCCGTAGCAACTGAAGTGTCGGAAGAAACTTATTCTGGAAGAGCCGTATGAATCGAGAGGTTCACGTACGGTTCTGTGAGAGGGTGGGGGTGAAATTCCCCCGCTCTACTCGCTGTTTCTCCTCGTGTCGGTGAAAAGTTTAAGTGTCTGTCTGTCCGCACCAACTTGTTCACCGATAAGATTTGATATGTCCACGACAGCACCATGCTCAATGAATACTTCATAAAATTTGTCATAGTTGTCGCCCCAGTAAATCATAGCACAAGCCATAGGTGCACCTTTTCCACTGTCTTGTCCGTTTTCAAGAAAACGAAGTCGTGTGTCATAAAGAAAACAAATTGCTCTTGCTTTGGTGAAAACATATTTTTTCCAATGTGCTGTATTTGCAGCAATAGGAACAAGAGCCAATACTTCTGAATTATATTCTTCATTTGCATGAGCGCACCTTGCAAGCCAACCTTTAATTGATGTCCCTCGTTCTTTGTCTATTCCATATGGAGGATTAACATAAATAGTCGGATAGTTCCAAGTCTCTTTTAGTCCGTCATGTTTCGGTAGCAGATATTCTACTTTAGCATAGACAACGGAATATTTATTTGAGCAAGGGTCTAAATGAATCTGTCCGCCAAATACTTCTTTGACCGCCTTCACATACTTATGAGGAGTTCCCCAACTCTGGCTTAAGGTAATTATGCTTCTTCCTGCACTCATTGTAAAATATTTGTCCAGTCCTTATTTTTTAATTCCTTCAATTCATCTTTTAAAGTGGCTAAACTTTTCTTCTTAGGAGAAATAACATTGAACCAACTTTCAATCGTCTTAATGTTCTTGCTAAAGTATTCAAGCAACAAGCGGTCTGCTTCAATGTTCATTTGAACTTTTGTAAACTGATTTTTCTTTTTGGTCGCTGTGTAACTTGAAATAAATGCTTTCCGAATTGGAGCAAATTCTTTCGTAGGTTTGAAAAGCAATTTTTCAATGAACTCTGCAAGTCCATTGTCGGTAAGGAAAAGTAACCAGTCGTAAGATTGGGCAAGAACTTTCAGTTCTTTATTTTGATTTTCGGATGTGAACCAGTTGCCGTGATTACTTACAACTCCAACTGTCACAATGAAACGCCTTAATAATTCTTTGTCGTTGGAATAAATTATTTCCTCCATCAAGTCCACAAATGGTTTGATGATATATGAACCGTCACTTTTGTAGATGATGCCGTGAAGTTCTCCTGATTCCGTTCTGATTTTTTGAAGTGAAGATGCTGACCGTGCTACATAAGCACCTTGTTTGGCTTTCTCAATTGTTTGAGGCCCCTTGCTCATTCCTTCTTCTACGCCAACTCTCTTGCATTCAAAAACTGAATACAGTTTTCTACTTTGTTCGTAAATGTGAAGTTCAAACTTGTCGCCTTTGTCCGCTTTGATACTGCATAATAGAAAAGAATTGTTTGAAGTAGCGATGGTGCAAGCGTTGCGAAGGACACCGTTATTTAAAAGTTGATTTGATTTTATTTCAAATCCTTTCAAATTATATTTTTGTTCTTCAAGTGCTTTGAGAATTTTGCTGGCTGTAATTGACTTGTCGGTCTTGTCAATCGTCAGGAAAGAACTGCGAACAATCGGGTGAAGGGAAAATTCAACATTATGTGTAATGTCGGGATTGCCATATTCTTCAAGTCCTCTTTCAATGGAGATTTGGTTATTTAGCCCCCATGTCTTGATGAGATAATAAGTAATGATTTCAACTATTGTCCCGAGTGCCCGTCCCGCAGCCTTTTTTGAGTCCTTTGCGTAATGAAAAACATCTTTTACTAATGCTTTTTGAAGTCTGTCTACCGATTCGTATGCCATATTGTTAATTGTCTTGTCAAAGATAGTTTTTAATTTTAAAGTCGTTTTTGTCCCACGAAGCTGTCCGGCTGTTACAATCCTGACTAACGTTTAGTACGTTTTTTTGTAAAAAAATATTTTTTCATTGATTTATCTACAAAGCTACGCTAAGAGTTCTAACCGAGTTAAAACCACAAATACTTTAAAAAAAATAAAAATGCTCTTTGGAAATGTCATAATAGGATTCTTAAATTATCCTGAACGGGATCACTATAAAAGTGTCACCAATGAAATTATCACATCTTCCAAAGGAAGAATTAACATTTCAACCAGAATTGCGCCCGGGCTTTTTAAGCACCAATGCAAAAGACGGTTTCTTCAAAGAGCATTTTGTCAAATGTAATAAATCTGCGTAGTGTTGCGTCCGTTAGCACAAGAAATTATTTCCGTTTTCGGAAAATGGGGAATTGTGGGTAACGTTCCGCAAATTTGCGCTGTTGCCGATTTACGGAGCGAAAAATTGTCTGCCGAAACTAAACAAAGATATGAAAACTAAACTTGATACAAGCGATTTAGCGGCAATAGCGCGAATTTGCTGTTACAGGCAGTGGTTCTTTCGTCCGCTGCGAAATGCTCAAGTGTCTACCGCTTATGAAATATATGATTGTCTACCGAGAAATTACGCGGATGAAAGAGCCTGCCTGTCTGGATGGTTATGATTGGAAATACAAAGCTCAAAGTTTACGATACGGCATTTATGGCGCATCTTTTTGTTGCGAGCTGGAGCAGTGGTTAACCGCGCACAGCAACAATAAAAAATAATAAAAGGATGCGAGCACGGATTAACGCCTGCGGAAGCGAAGCCACAAAAAGTGTGACAGAAATGGTTGTGGCGGGGGACTCACAGCTCGATGTTTTCTAGAAAGTGCCCTCTTTAGTCTGTCTATAGAGATGTTCGAACATGTCACCATTATCTGAAAAACCTACTAAAGTGAAGCTTGCTCTTAAATTTCTACCGTACTATTGATACTGGGAAAATATTTTATATCTTTGACCAGCGGGCATTTAATATTTATTTGTAGTAATTTTTTAATTTATTTTTATGAGGAAGAAAACATCTTTTCTTTTGGTCGTTTTCTTGTTGCTGTTTCAAATCGGCAGGGGAAATAACGTCAGTATAACTAACGTAACAGTGCCGGACAACCTGCACATCCAGTTCGATATTGCCTGGGACAACAGCTGGTATATTTCAGGTTCCAACTGGGATGCAGTTTGGATATTCATTAAGGCGCAGGATTGTGCCGGCACCACAACTTGGGATCACAGGAATCTGAGCGTAACACCTGCTGATCATACTGTTTCGGGTGGGACAGGGCTGTTTGTTGAAGTTGCTGCAACGGACGGAAAGGGTGTTTTTGTAAGACGTAACAGTAACGGAACAGGTACCCAGACAGGCACAATCAACATACGGTTTTCCGCTGCAGTTCCCGCTTTTGCAACTACCAACTTTCATGTATTTGGTATTGAAATGGTTTGGGTTCCTCAGGCAAGCTTTACTGCTGGTGACGGTTCTACCTTATCCACCCAGTCAGCTGCCTCCTTTGGTTCTAATAACTCTACACCTCGGCCGGTAGTGTCAGAAGCATTGATGGCACAGGATTGGTTGAGGAATGACAAAGCGGGTGATGGTGCCATAACAGCTCACCCACAGATACCTGCTACCTTTCCGAAGGGTTATGATGCGTTTTATTGTATGAAGTATGAGATATCTCAGCAGCAGTATGTAGCTTTTTTAAATGATCTTACCTTATCCCAACAGGGAAATCGTACGGCTCAGCCTCCTACGGCAGCAGCAGGTACCTTAGCCATGACCTCTGCGGGTAACCAGAATAGAAATTCAATTGTAATAAAGACCTCTTCCGCTGCAGGTGTGCCAGCGGTTTACGACAATGATCTGAATGGGGATGCAACCTACGGGGATGGTGCGAATATTGCCTGCAATTATTTATCTTGGGATGACCTTATTTCATACCTTGATTGGTCTGCTTTACGACCCATGTCTGAATTGGAGTTTGAAAAGGCATCTCGCGGCATCACAGGTTCGCTCCTTACCGAGTTTCCGTGGGGTAATACTACCATTTTGCAGGCTATTTCCACTGCATTGACAAACGGAGGGGCGATAAATGAAGTTTCAACTGCTTCGGGAAACGGATTGTGTGCCTACGGTGCTGGAGCCAGCACAACCATTGGTCCGCTCCGTTGCGGATTTGCTGCAACGGCATCTACGGTGAGAACAACGGCCGGTGGATCTTATTACGGAATCATGGATTTGGGTGGAAATGTGTGGGAACAAACAGTGAATGCAGGATATTATACTAACCCGCGACAACCATCTGGCGGTTTTCTTTTCACTGGAAGTTTAGGAGACGGGACAATAGATGGGTTTGGGAATTGTACCGATGCTACGTGGGGTACATCTACTTATGCCGTTGTACGTGGTGGCAATTGGGAATATGCTCTAAAAATGGTTCAGGTGTCCGATCGTTCCTACATTAACTCGGTCGCTGAGAATGCAGGAAGAACCCGAAGGACTGGTGGCAGGGGAATAAGGAAGCCATAAATCCGATTTGTGATGTTCAGAAAATTATTTCTCTCTGGATTTTCTACTTTTTTGGGGTTGGCCGTTGGTCATGCTCAGTTTTTAGGAGGTAATTCATCCGGACATTCAAATGCAGGAATTTCTCCGGCTCCCTGTTCTGCGATAGCAGTCAATCCTTTTGCCGGTGGAAATGAGGATGGCCATTCAAGTGCCGGCATTGTACCAGCTCCTTGCTCTGCAATTGCTGCCAATCCATTTGCAGGAGGGAACTCGGATGGTCATTCTAACGGTGATGTTTCACCTGCTCCTTGTTCTGCAATAGGTGGAAATCCGTATGCCGGAGGAAATTCGGATGGACATTCTAATGCTGCGATTACGCCCATTCCTTGTCCTGCCATGTCCGTTAACCCCTTTGCAGGAGGAAATTCGGACGGACATTCTAATTCCGGAATTTCACCAACGCCCTGCGATGCCATTGCGGTGAACCCGTTTTCCGGAGGCAACACCGATGGAAGTTCTGCTTTTTATTTGATCAATGATGCTACTTGTGCGCCTCTTCCTGTTGAACTGCTTTTTTTTAATGCTTTGTCAAACGGCAAAAATGTGGATGTGATATGGTCAACGGCTTCAGAGTGGAATACCGAGCACTATTTAGCGGAACGCTCTAAGGATGGAACAAAGTATGAAGTGGTGACCAAGGTGCAGGCTGCAGGAACAAGCAGCACGGTAAAGGACTATGCCGTTGTTGATATAGAGCCCTATCAGGGTATCTCTTATTACAAGCTGAAGCAGGTAGATATGAACGGTGCATTTGTATACTACGGACCTGTTGCTGTTAAGTTCAGTTCAGAGGGAATTAATATTTATCCCAATGTGTCTTCAGGCGTTTTTTATATCTCGTGCAATGAAGCGAACACGAATATTGACATTTATTCTACGGAGGGAGACATCATCTTTCAGTCTTCCGGCAAGCAGTTCAGTAATATGCGGATCGACTTGACTGCTCAGTCAAGCGGGATGTACTACGTTATTGTTCACTCAGAGCGGGAATCATTTACTCAGAAGATCGTCTTGTCTCGCTGACAATGCAGAAAACAAGCAGTCTTGGCAGAAGTGTCACGGCTGTTTTTTTTTGCGTAACGGTAAACTTCATTGTAGGTTTCTTTTATTGACAAATCTCGGTGAGGCCACGCTGTATACATTCCACTCGTTGAAAGTGATTTGGCCACATACCATTTCCGTTCTTGGAAAACTTGGCTAATATTATTCCTTCATTAGAGCCACCTATACGATATGTGCTGAGAACATAGAAACTTGAATCTAATTTTGATTGTACGAAACCTCCTGAGCGAGGATGGGGATTAGTCACGGGTGGCTCCATTGATGTTGCCCATATGACATTTCCAGAGGCGGTTAATTTTACCAAAAATAATTTATCATTATTATCTTCTCCGGTTGTAACAAAACCCGTACCGTCTAAATCATCCTTAACATAATTGAAGTAATTAATACCGAAGGAGTAGGTGTATTTCCATTGCCAATTTATATTTCCGGCAGATGTTAGTTTTATTAGGTATGCAGGATTATTTGCCAGACCACCAGACAGAATATAACCGCCATCTTTCATTTGAATAATATTTCTCGGATACTGACCACTAATATTCTCTGACCATATTTTATTTCCAACAGAATCTGTTTTTACAACATAAGCATAGGAGCCATTATCGGCAGGGCTTAAAAGAATGTATCCCTTGTCTTGAGTTTGGCTAATACTGTAACCCTTTTCTGAAGCAGTTGTACCAAAAGTTTTTTGAAAGGTTGTCTGCCCATACGCAACTGTAAATGAAAGAGAGGCTGTCAGGAGTAGGAGGTATTTTTTCATGCTTGTCTGTCTACGTAGATAGCTGTCTATGGTTACGCGTCTTTTTGTCGTTTTTTGCATTGGGCATAACGCCTCGCAAGTTTGCGCTGTGCGGGTTTTCGGAGAAGGATTTGTCTGCCAAGACAAATGCTCGTTAGAAAATCCGCACACCAAATTTACGATTTTGCCCGCATAGCGCAAACTTGCTGTTAGCAACAAGCGGTGTGTCCTGCGTTGTTACAGGGTACGAAGAAAAATGTTCTTTGAAGTAACAACAAAACTGTAGTCAAGATGGTAGGCAGTAATTGTCTGTCGGAAACGAGCTTCGATTGGA
>SCSP01000177.1 GCA_004297845.1 Bacteroidota bacterium
CAGTACGTATTTTCATTCTTGTGTTTGCTTAATTTTATCTTATTGCTCATAATTAATCAAGTTCAAATGTTGTTTGCCAATTTTCTGTTTCTTTCCAGTTTTCCTGATCTTCTTTCAGGAGAAAAAAGTCGCCTAAAACCAGAACATCCATATCTGTACGCATAAAGCATTTATACGCATCATTTGGGCTGCAAACAATAGGCTCGCCTCGTACGTTGAAGGAAGTATTAATAAGTGCTGCTTTTTCGCTTATCTTTTCAAATTCTTTAAGGATATCATACACTTTTGAATTCTGATTTTTGTTGACTGATTGAAGGCGTGCTGTATAGTCTATGTGCGTGATGGCTGGAAGTTCACTCCTTATCTCATTTACGATTTGTATCATGTCGTTTGCTTGAGGGGTCCCTGCAGCAGGATGCTTGATAAATTTTTCATTCATTTTTCTGACAACAAGCATAAATGGACTAGGACGGTCAAACTCGAAATAATCAGAAGTTTTTTCTTCAGCATAAATTGGAGCAAAAGGGCGGAATGATTCTCTGAATTTTATTTTGAGGTTTACTTTTGACTGCATATCCGGGCTAATTGGATTGGCAAGGATCGATCTGTTGCCCAGTGCCCGAGGTCCAAATTCCATTCTCCCGTCAAAATATCCAATCACTTTGTTCTTTGATAAAAAATCTGCGATTACTTTGGCTCTGGAGGCTGTGTCAAAATGACGATATTTTATTCCTCTTGTATGAAGGAATGCAGTTATTTCATCGGTAGAAAATTCGGGGCCTAAATACGTATGAAATTGAATGCTGTTATTAGTGCTTTCTTTTTTGTTTTGATAATGCCAGTCTAATGCGCATCCAATGGCCCCGCCTGCATCACCTGAAGCCGGCTGAAAAAAGAAATTCTCAAAAGGTGTTTTATCGAAAAGTTTTCCGTTGCATACGCAGTTCAGCGCAACGCCTCCTGCCATAACAAGATTTTTTTGTTTAGTCAGGCTGTATGCATGATTAGCCATTTTAAGTACAATTTCTTCTGCTATTTTTTGAATGGATGCTGCGATGTCCATCTCTCTTCTTGTAATGCGCGATTCGCTTTTTCTTTCCACACCCCCGAACAGATCCGAAAATTTTTTATTCGTCATTTTTTCTCCTTCCAAAAAGGAAAAATAGGAAAGATTAAGAAAAATAGATCCGTCCTCCTTGATATCTACAATTTCTTTTTTGATAATAGCTGCATAGGTAGGTTCGCCATACGGAGCCAGTCCCATTAATTTGTATTCACCGGAATTAACTTTAAAGCCGCAAAATGACGTGAATGCTGAATAGAGCAATCCCAAGGAGTGGGGGTAGAATTGTTGTTGCAGAACTTTGATGTCATTTTTTTCCCCGGAGGCTATCGTGCTGCAGGCCCATTCTCCTACTCCGTCAATAATGAGGATAGCCGCGTGGTTAAACCCTGAGGGATAATAAGCGCTCGCTGCATGAGATACATGGTGCTGGGTTTTAAAAATTTCTCCTGAGTAATTTAATTTTTTTCTGATTATTACGGGGAGTTTCAGTTTTTTGTATAAACTCTTTTTTGCTTCATCCCAAAACTTTCCAGCATTTGATTGCAGTATATCCGCATTGTGAAGCACCCGTTCAATGGTCCAGCTTTCATGATCATAATAAACGATCGCTTTCAGTTCGTTGATATTTATTTTTCCTTCCTCCAGACAATAATTGATTGCATTTGATGGGAAACCCTTGTCGTGTTTTATTCTGGTAAATCGCTCTTCCTGCGCAGCGGCAATTATTTCTCCATCTTTAATCAGCGCAGCGGAAGAGTCATGGTAAAAACAGGAAATACCAAGAACGAAAGATTGGTCTTTTTTAAAAACAGGTATGCTTTTATTTCTACGCTTTACGGAATGATTTTTTATAAGAGCCTCGCCAATTATCTTTGCAATGATTTCATGACCAGTTGGAGAAAAATGACCGCAAAGGGGAAGGTAGGCTGTTTTTTTCTTAATTTGCAGGAAAGGAGAGATATCATATACTTGAAATTTTTTTGATTCAAAATGTTTAAAATTTTTTATGTGTCTTGGTTTTTCTTTGTTTAAAACCGATTGAACAAATGGAATAGGAAATGTATAAATTGGTTTTCCTTTAGAAAGTTGTTTTAATCTTTCTATAAAAAGGCTCATTAATTCCCATTCAGCGCTTTTGATGTCCGATAATTCGGGATAGTCAAGATGGTTTAATACGCGATAGTCTAAAAATATTTTTAAATGGTAATTTGCTGAATAATATTTTTTTTGGAGATAATTTCTTTTTGGTTCGTTTGCTTTTGCAGCTTTGTTTGCCTTCAGTTCAAGGATTGTTCTTTCTCTCGGTACAGGCACATTTTTCAAAGCTAATTTTCCGTTCACAATGCTAAAAAATGGTTTGGGGATCAAAATAGGATTTCCGGTATTTTTATCGATCCCTTCTCTTGCAGAGAGCAGGCTTCTTTTCAAATCATCTAAGTGAGGAGCGAATATTACTGCATCGTGCTCTATCTCCTCTTTGTATTTTTCATAGGCAAGCAATTGTTGATCCGCTCCATATCCCGACACAGCTAAATTTGTAATAACACAATCAAATTCTTTTTCAAGAATATCTGTAAATCTGTATTCATTGCTAACCCCATCTCCCGCAGCGTACGAATCTCCCAGAGCAATAATTTTGAATTTTCCTGAATCTTTTTTCGGAGAGTTTCTAAAACCTTTTTTATCTGTTTCAATAAAATAACCGTCATTTCCGTACTGAAGTCGTGCAGAAATATTTTCTACATATTTATGCCCAAGATTTTCATCGTATTGAATAATTTGCCTGAATGTTTTTGCCACTGCCGAGGGGGATTTGAGTAGTTTTTTCTCTTGCAAATATACCAAAATCAGATGATTTCTATTTCAGGTAATATAACTTTGGTCAAAATATATAACTTTGTATTTTACGCGCAACATGCCAAAAATACATCCGGTTTTAAAAAAAATATATGGAACTAAGATTCCTGATTTTGTTGGATATGCCCCCTTTGCAGATTATAAAAAATTTGAAAATGAAAACTATACTGGGTTTAAAAAGATTCGTTTTCGTATTAAGATTTACCGCGGCTATTTTGCAGCATATGCACGTCTTTTTTTTACACTTCTTTTTAAGAGGTGTTATTATGGCCCTTACAAGGGTGAGTTTGGAAATTTCCTGGGTCATAACCTGCCGTTTCTTACCTATCTCTATTCCAAAGGAGTGAAAATATATTACTGCGGAATGTTATTGCACCAGCCTTTTTTAGTGGATGAAAAAGGAAACAGCATTATCTATAAATATTACCCTCTACGAGATTTTTTCAGGGAAGTTTCTCCCGGAACTAACAGCACAATTCCTCCGCCCGATGTGCAGCTTGAGATTGATGTATTTGAGAAAGAGGCTAAAAGTTCATTGCTTCCATTTTTTAATGTGGGTGATCCGTATTATTACTGGTTCATTCATCGTTCATGGATGCTTGAATCTTTCATGAAGATTGTTCCTTTGGAAAAGGTGTATAAAACAAAGGATGAAAGATCAATAGTTGTTTTTCCAAGAAGCAAAGGCGCGCGTTCAACTCCCAATAATGGCGAGTCGTGGAATTGGGAGGAGGTTGTACGAACCGTAAAGCCACATGTGGATAAAGTGTATGTGATGGGTCATCCTGCCTTTAGTGTGCCTATGGAATCATTTGATAATGTTGAAGTGCTGATCACCGATAATAATGCCCTGATCCTTGAAAAATGCAGTAACAGCCAATTGATCATTACGCAACACTCAGGAACCTGTTATCTGGGAGAATATACAAACACGCAGGTACTGGTAATTTTTCATGGAAAGTTCCCCATTAGTTCTATAAATGATTCCATAATATTTAAGGAATTCATTGGAACCAGATTTCTTTTAGCTTTTGCCTTTTCCATGCCGGACATCCAAGATTATGTAAAAAAGCACTTCTCTTTTCGCGTGAAATAGTAACTTTGAGGCGAAGCAATCATGCGCGTCACTAATTCATGAAAAAAGTACTTATTACCGGAGTTGCAGGCTTTATTGGGTCCAATCTTTTAGACCATCTGCTTTCCAGAACAGACTGGTCAATTATAGGAATTGATAATCTGACAACGGGTTCTGAAGATAACATCAGCCATCAGAGAAATAATCCCGGATTTACTTTTATAAAGCAAAGCTGCAACAATCTGCAGTCATTGAAAGAGTTTGATTGTGTTTTTCATCTTGCTGCATTGCCCCGTATTCAACCGAGCTATGAGCTTATCAGAGAACATGTAGACGCCAACCTGATGCAGGCGATCCATTTGATTGAATTAATGGTGAAGGAAAACCATTATCCCCGTTTTGTTTACAGCGGCTCCAGCGCGATCTATGGTACTCCTGAAAAAACCCCGACTGATGAGTCAGCAGCAATAAACTGCATGAACCCGTATGCTTTTCAGAAGTATGAAGTGGAAAAATATCTTGAGTTAATTGCCGAACGATACCCGCTGAATTATGTTACTCTTCGCTATTTTAATCCTTACGGCCCCCGAAGTTTTAATCCTAAAAATTCATTTAATCCCTATAGCAGTGTAGTCGGAATTTTTCTGAATAAGAAGAAGGAAGGAAAGCCATTGCTCATCACCGGAGATGGAAGCCAGAAAAGAGATTTTATTCATATCCTTGATCTTACGGAAGCAAACTACAAAGCTGCCATTCATCCTGAAAAGCTGAATACCGCATTCAATATAGGCAACAGTTCCACGCTAAGTGTTCTGGAACTAGCTAAAATGATATCGGGCAAGTATGAATTTATTCCAAAGCGGGAAGGAGAAGCGGATATCACATTTGCCGATATCAGCAAGGCAAAAAAAATACTGGGATGGGAACCTAAACATATTTTGAAAGATTACATTGCTAACGCATAATAGTAAGAGCGCTTGAGTAAAATAAAATTTTTTGTCACCCCTGTTTATCCCTATAGTAATGATCATTATTACCATGAGATTATTGCCCTCGCAGAGGGTTTGATTGAACTGGGGCATGAAGTTACCGGCAATGCGAATTATTGGTTTCAACCTGAAAAAAAATCATGGTTACTTAATGAAAACGCATCTGAAGATTACGATATAGCTATTTATGATTATCGTTATGTCCGTTCCTTCGAGCATCTTTTATTCCGAAAAGGGTACCCTGGATTAAAGCCTGACAAGATTAAAATTTTGGTCGACCGAAACGATTGGATATCTCCTGTTTGGCATGCAAACAAGCATTACCTGGTATTTGATCTGATCCTTGCCGGCAATTTGTTTAAAAATGTTTCTTACCCTTCCAATGTAAAACCCTGGGCTATTGGTCTCACGAACAGGATCATGCAGTCCATTGATAAAAATTTCAATCAATATGAAAGAACAGAAAATGTGATAGGTCATAATTTCAGAATTGCTCACAACATGAGAGAGTATGTGCTCAAGGGATTGGAAGGATCCCTGAAAAAAATTACTTTACAGCCTTGTTTTACCTATGCAAAAAAAAATGAAGATGCCATGGATGATCATTACTGGAAAATATCCACCCATCGGCACATTCCTGAATATTATAAACTGCTCAACTCAAAACTGATGTTTGCTTCGTTTGGCGGCTACTATGAATACAAACCGCTGGCATACGCTCCATACGGGATTCTGGATAAAATAAAACGGAAACCTTACTACTGGTATTACAAATTGTTATTGAGATATAATAAGAGCATTGCTCCGGCTGTTTTTGTTTTTCAGTATGATAATTTCCGTTTATGGGAAGTTTTATATTCCAGAAGTTGTGCAGTCAATTTGGATATTGAATCATGGAATTTCAGGATGCCTGTAAATCCCGTTGAGGGAGAACACTATATGGGAATTGATCGGTTTAATTTCAATAAATTCGCTGAGAAAATAGAGAATCTGCCGTTGGAACAAATTCAATCCATCGGATTAAAAGGCAGAGAATGGGTGTTGCAGAATTATTCCCCTGTGGCCCAGGCTAAACGCATGCTTCAGCACATCGAGATTTTGAAAAAATAATTCAGAAAATGACTAAAGAGAAGTATCTGGTTTTAAAAGGATGTGCTGGCTTAGGTAACCGCCTGATGACGATCTGCAACGCTTTGGAGTATTGTAAAAGAACAAACAGGAGGTTGATAATAGATTGGTCTGATGGTGTTTTCGCCCCTAAAGGATTGAATGTTTTTTTGAAGTATTTCAGAATCATTGATTTTGCTTCTTTATCGTCTTTGGAGGACGTTCAGGAAGGTATGGATGGTTTTAGTTTTTATCCACCAGTATTTAAGAAGAATATTGAGAGTGGGGGTTATGATCATTTTCACCACGTAACAACCACTTTTTTTCAAAAAATACCTAAACGGGTTTTATTTAACGAACGGTTGAAAATGCTGCACGGTTTCTGGCAGGACAAAACAAGGCTTACTCCTACGTCTGCGTTTGGATTTTTCAAAGAAATTTTTGTTTTCTCCAATCTTCCGTTTGGACACGATCTGAGCAGGAACAGAACTGAAGATGTTTTATTTTATTTCGATTTCACTCCCAATAGCTTAAAAGAAACTTTTCTCAAACATGTTGTATTGCAAAGTGATATAGATGGGCGGATTGCCTCATATGCATCCGAACATAATCTTAACAGGAACACCATAGGTGTTCACGTAAGAAGCACGGATAAAAAGCCGGAGAGGTCGCTGGCAGCGCTGTATGAGAAGATCAAAAAACTTAACTTGCGGGACTTTCAGATATTTCTTGCCACTGACAATAAAGAAGTAGCTACTGCTGTGAAGAATATGTTTCCAAAAGTGATCGAGTATCCGAAATTTATGCCGGATATTAAATCCGAAGGGATGCATCTCTGGGCAAAATACAACGATCAGTTGCAGCACGGGGAAAGAATACTGGAGGAAAGCATTGTGGATATGTGGCTTCTTTCCAAATGCGAATATTTATTGTTTCAGGGGAATTCTACGTTTTCTATCCTTTCCTCATTTATGCATCCGAACAGGAGCAAATCAATCGACTGGGATCAATAAGCCTATAAGATGATCTTTAAAGATGTAATACTTTTCGCATTGATCTCATTCGGGGTAATATCTGCTCTGGGTTTACTTGGAAAGACAATTTCTTCTTTATTTGTAAAACACTCGGAGTCAAAACCCCATTTTAATTTTCTGACTGAGTGTGTTTTAGGAACTGTATGTGCAGTTCTGTTCTATTCGGCATTTCATACCGGGCTTGTTACTATCAATTTTGGATTTCTGATACTGCTGTCTTTCCTTTTGTTTGTGAATAAGAACATGAGTAATTACCGGCAGGAAACACATGCACGCTTCAAAGAAATGAACACGTCCATTTATCTCAGGGTATTTGTATTGTCCCTGCTTATTTCCTTTTTTAACGTCATCTATCCCTTACCCGGCAGCATACAGAATGATGTTCTGTTTTATACCAAAGTTGCCGAGTGTCTGGATAGGGTTGGGTATGAAAACATGTACCATGAGTATAACGATCTGATGGATATATTCAACGGAACTTTTCCTTATCACTATTTCGAACTCTGGATGGGCAGCATCCTGTTCAAGTGCCTGGGAGGCTTTTTTACCAACATTATCATTTTCAAATATGTATGCTACACTACCCTGAAAGTATTTTCGGTGCTGGGGCTGCTGATGCTTATAGAGAATTTTAAAAGAATTATCTCCTGGACAGATATTTTCCTTGTTTCTGTTTTTTCACTTTTTAATTTTCTTTATATAACGGAAATAGGAACGAACGGATGGATACTTTACCACGATATGTGGCTACGGCCGAACATGGTGGTATATATGTTCTTTTTATCTTTTTTCTTCAACTTCCTGATAACAAAAGAGTACGCCAATGCCGTATTGTTTTGCCTTTTCCTGCCGGTGGCAACAATAACCACAGCCCCGGCCATTCTTTCCGGAATGTGCCTTCTGGTTATTTTTCTTTTCATAGGTAAAAAGATCCAAAGGAAGTCAGCTGTCGTGTTGATATCAGCAGTGCTCGTCCTCACAGCGTTTATCCTTGCATTTTATTCACTCACCACAATTGACACAAGCATATTGATGTCTGACAGCCGCTCGTTGCCTGAACTTATCGAACATAGCTTATCCATGATAAAGGCCATACTGTCGTATTTGGTCAGCCTGCCTTTGAGAACCCTATCCATGCTGTTGGTTCCCTGCTTAATTTTATTTCTGTTATTAAAGAACTGGAAGGAGATCGTTATGCAGAACAGTCCGCTGATCA
>SCSP01000178.1 GCA_004297845.1 Bacteroidota bacterium
ATTAGAGATGGCTGTTTATCTGAAAATCTGTGTTTATCTGTTATCTGTACCATATTGTGCATGTGTATAAATTTATCCCGCGCATAGTATAATAGCCCCGTGCTTTAGTGTGCGGGGAGAAGGAAAACACACACAACACACGGCTGTTGCGCGAAGGATAGAAGCGGAAATCCTTTTTGCTTCAAAAAGATTGCAGCGATAGCCTGACCCGAGTCTTCGAGGGGCGCGCCCAAATCCCCCTGTTCCCAAAACGGAAATCCCCCTTTACAAGGGGGAAATAACAGCCATAGTAATTCACAATGAGTAGTGAATAAGTCCACAATGTAAGTTTGCTTTCAAACTCATCTCAACGTATTTTTACCCAATCAATTAAACCAAACAACTATGCAGTTTGACTTACCGAAAGAAAAATCTTCCATCATTAAAGTGATAGGAGTAGGAGGCGGTGGCAGCAATGCCGTTAACCACATGTACAAACAAGGGATCAAGGATGTTGACTTCATTGTTTGTAATACAGACAGACAGGTGCTTGACGCAAGCCCTGTGCCTTTGAAAATTCAGTTGGGAGCCACGCTTACCGAAGGACTGGGAGCCGGAGCGCTTCCTGAAATGGGAAGAAAAGCTGCGCTTGAAAACGAAGAGGAGTTGAGGAAAGTTCTTACTAAAACTAAAATGCTCTTCATCACTGCCGGAATGGGCGGAGGCACCGGAACAGGAGCAGCCCCTGTGATAGCAAAGATCGCTAAGGAAATGGGCATACTTACCGTTTCTATCTGCACACTTCCTTTTGCCTGGGAAGGCAAGCTGAGAAGAAAGCAGGCCGAAGACGGTTTGACAGAACTGAAAAAATATTCTGACTCTGTGCTTGTTATATTGAATGACAAACTCCGTGAGATATACCATAACCTGAAAGTAAGTGAAGCTTTTGCACATGCGGACAATGTACTGAGCTCCGCGGCAAAGTGCATTGCCGAGTTGATCAACGTAGCGCTTCGCATCAACGTGGATTTTAACGATGTGCGCAGGGTGATGGAAACCAGCGGTGTTGCTATCATGGGTTCTGCCATGGCATCGGGCGAAGGCCGTTCGCTCAAAGCAGTTACGCAGGCGCTGAACTCTCCTTTATTAAATGATAATGATATTCGCGGTGCGCGTTATGTGTTGGTAAGCATTACCTGCGGAATCGGTAAAGACGAGCTTTCCATGGATGAACTGGGAGAGATCACAGAGTATATCCAGGAAGCTGCCGGGCAGACTGCTGAGATGATAAAAGGATATGGAACGGACGAGACTCTTGGCGATAAAGTAAGCGTTACCGTTATTGCCAGCGGATTTGATCGCAAGTCAGCGGAGTTGGGATTTGAAGCAGCACAGCCGTCTCAACTCAAAATGGTGCATCTGGAAGAAAACACCAGCCCCGGCCCTAAAATGGGAAATACAAACGCTCCCCCACAGGGGTTTGGGGTAAATGGAGGGCAAGTGGAAGAAAGTGTCCCTTATCTAAAGGGGGATGACCAGGTTAATAGTTCCCTTCAGAACGTGGAGCTAACACCTTCCGTTGCCGAAGTAAAAAAACAAGAGATACTTATTGAATTAAAGAAGATAGAGGAGAAGCCGGTAGAGAAGAAAACGATCGAAGTGAAACTGGATCCTATCGTAGTTGAAAAGGCGGAGGAACCTGTTGTGGAGATCAAGATCGAGCCGGTTGCTGAAGTTGTTGAGGAAACTCAAACTCCCGTAATTGCAGAAGTGCAGGCGGAAGTCAAGGCGGAAAGGATCGAAGGGACAGTTCCGGAGCCTTTCCTCATTGTGAAAGAGACAGAAGAAGTTAGTTTTACATTTGATATGACAGAACAAACCTCAGTTCCCATGGCACAAACTCCTGAAATACCGTCCCCTAAAAAGGAAGAAGATACTATTGTGATAGAAGCTAAAGTGGAAGCTAAAATTGAAGCGGCAGCAAAACCTGTAGTGAACATGGATGTAAAAAGAGGTATAACTTCTATTATGTCGAACGAACCCGCTGCTGAATCAAAGGTTACCAAGATCGCGGAAGTAACCCTCAGCTCCCAGCCTCCCATTTCTGACGGTGAAGCAAGGGCCAGGGCTCAGGAGAAGATACAGAAGCTTCGTGAACTTAGCTTTAAGGTGAAAACTCCCGGTGGACTGGCAGAACTGGAGAACGAGCCGGCTTACAAGCGTAAGAATTATACTCTTAACGATACTCCGCACTCTTCCGATTCGGAAATATCACGCCTTACTTTAGGAACTGAAAATCCTACTAATGGCGCCGGTAACAAAACTCCAAGCCTGCGTCCGGATAATTCGTTCCTGCACGATAAGCCGGACTGATTTTGTCATTCTGAGCACAAGCGTAGCTTGCGACCATGGGTCTGAAGAATCTAAAAGGCAGATGCGTAAAACGTCTGTCTTTTTCTTTTCAGGGAGGTTTATCTCAACCATTCTGCTGGTCTAACAGTAGCGTTCCAAATCTTTAGATCAAGTTTTGGTGCAGTTTGCTTAGCAAACTCAAATGCTTCGTTCATATCTTTCGTTTCTAAAAGTCGAAGTAGTTTATTTTTATCTGTAATGAGATTAACCTGAGTAACCTCTTTTTTTTGGGTAACGGTTGTGCCGGTAAATCCTGTAACGGTACTTACAAGATTTGCTTTAAATACAGAAATATATTTTAAAGGAGGTAATGGTTGCCAGTTCCCAAAAACCTGCGGTCCGAATGTTGTAATGAGTCGGTATTTTTTGTTTTTGAAATCAACCTCGATTCCGGACTGATACCCAAAGAGTCCGACTGATCCCAACCCCATGATTAAGCCAAAAATAGGTGTGTTTTGAATTTTCAATAAAGCTACACCGGCAACCATAGCTGCTAATAATTTCACCATGAAAGGTTTGTCTCTTTTATAGATGTATTTGTATATTTCATCCATTCACCAAAGATTTATTGAAAAGCAAATTTACCTGTTTCTTTCATGTACAAATTTACTTTTTAGAAGCAAAAATTACCTTATCATTGCTTAAAATATTTACCATGACTTTAGAAGAAAAAATAAACGCAGATATAAAAGTCACCATGCTGGCCAAGGATCAGGGTAAGTTGGAAGCAGTTCGCGGCATTAAAGCAGCTATTCTTCTCCTTAAATCATCCGGCAAGCCGGTTACAGAGGAGGAGGAGATAAAAGCCATGCAAAAGATGGTGAAGCAGCGCAAGGAAGCTGCGGAAATTTATACTACTCAAAATCGTAAAGACCTTGCAGATGTTGAGCTTCTACAGATTGCTGTAATTGAAGCCTATCTCCCCAAACAAATGTCTGAAGCGGATATAAAAGCTGTTGTAGCTCAAATAATCACTCAAGTGGGTGCAAGTTCCCCTGCCGATATGGGTAAAGTAATGGGAGTTGCTACCAAGCAGTTGGCGGGAAGGGCGGATGGGAGGGTTGTATCTGCTCTTGTTAAAGAATTACTATCACACACCCTCTAAATCTCCCCCAAAGGGGAGACTTTCAGGACGTGTAGAGGTATCTTAAAAAAGACTTTACAATATATTAGAGTTGCTTTTGCAAGTATAAATGGAACCACATAGGAACATAGTTCACATAGATAAGCACATAGGATTGTATCTCTATGTGAACCCTATGTGTTCTATTGTGTCTATGTGGTAAATAATATGATGTAAAATTAATTGTCAGGACAGTAGCTCGGATGGAGTGGGGTGTTTTATATATATAAAATACATCAATCCCACACTCACCATTGCACTCGCAATCACAAACATGATTGGTGTATCACCCGCTCCCACAGTTTCCGCTGCATCGGATATGATACCTTTTCCGATGAGGTAAGAGAACAGCACCGCCAACCCATTGTTCAGAAAATGAAAGAGAATGGGCAGCCAAAGCGAGCCGCTCCAAACGTACAGGTAGCCAAGCACAACTCCCAGCAGCATTCTCGGAATGAATCCGTAAAATTGAGCATGCAATGCGCTGAAAAGAATGGCAGTTACCCAAACAGATAGGTGAGTGTTTTTGAACCATTCTGCTAATGTATTTTGCAGGGCGCCTCTGAAAAGTAGTTCTTCACCAACCGCTGCCAGCAAGGCAACGATGATGAGATTAATAATCAAATCTCCCACCGAGTTCATTTCGAGAAATATTTTTGTCAGTTTTTTTAGATTTTCCTCTTTTGTTTTCATCCAGTTTTCTACCCCGGATAAAAATTCAGGAAGCGAAAGGTGATTGTTCAATTCACCCATCCAGTTGATAACCGGCATGGCAGCAAAGACCAGTACTAAAGCTGCAACTCCAAGTATGAAGTTGAACCCATTCAGCTTCAGGTAGCCTAATTTTTTTTCAGAAGTAAAAAGAACAAATACGATAGCAGGAATGATGAATATGATCAGTGCTGAAACAGCCTGCGTTAATTTGAGCATCATCACCGTGGCCGGATTCTCCAGGTCAAAGCCCTTTAATCTGTCTCCGCTGTCCAGAGCGGTAAGGGAGAAGATGGTAAGCAGAAAAAAAAGCAAAATTGTTGCTTTTACAGGCGGAGCTACATTTTTCCCCATGATTTCTTATTTTTGCAAACATAGTACAAATTACACCCCCTCTCCCGTCTCCCCCAAAGGGGGAGATGCTCCTTCCCCTTCGGGGAAGACGGGGGATGGGGTGGCTGTAATGGTAAAGATCGGCAACATAGAATTAGGTGACTTCCCGCTTCTTCTCGCGCCCATGGAAGATGTGAGCGACCCTCCGTTCCGTTATGTGTGCAAACAGAACGGTGCGGACATGATGTACACCGAGTTTATTTCTTCGGAAGGACTTATCCGTGATGCAAAAAAGAGCATCAAGAAGCTGGATATATTTGACTACGAGCGCCCGATTGGTATTCAGTTCTACGGTGGAAATATTGATTCCATGAAGCAGGCCACGGAGATTATCGAAGCCTCCAAACCCGATTTGATTGATATTAATTACGGATGCCCGGTGAAAGGCGTTGCCTGCAACGGAGCAGGTGCCGGCTTGCTGCAGGATGTTCCCCGAATGGTGCACATCACGGAAGAGGTTGTAAAGAGCACAAAACTTCCGGTTACGGTTAAAACAAGGCTGGGCTGGGATGATAAAACAAAAAATGTTGTGGATGTGGCAGAACGGCTTCAGGATATCGGAATCAAAGCCATCACCGTACATGGCCGCACGCGCAAACAGATGTACAAAGGTCCTGCAGAGTGGGAGTTGATCGGTGCCATAAAAAATAATCCGCGTATGAAGATACCCGTTTTCGGGAACGGAGATGTGAATTCATCCGGGTTTGCCATGGATATGAGAAACAAGCATGGAGTGGATGGAGTGATGATAGGGCGTGCTGCTATCGGGTATCCCTGGATATTCCGCGAGATAAAACATTTTATGGCAACAGGGCAGCACGGGGAAAAACTTACTGTGGATGAACGAGTGAACACCGCGCGTACCCATCTGGAAAAATCAGTTGAATGGAAAGGAGAAAGGCAGGGCATTCTGGAGATGCGCAGTCATTATGCAAATTATTTCAGGGGACTGCCGTATTTTAAAGAGTTTCGGATGAAATTTGTTACTTCGCTGGACCTGAATGAACTTTACCGTTTATTTGATCAGGTGAAAGTTAATTATCAAGAAGAAGTATTAACAGAACAATAACCCCTATATTCAATTATCATGAAAACAATTTTTACATTTTTATTTGCCATCGTTTTATTTTCTTCACAGGCACAGGTATTGAACACCATTAAGTATGACACTACCAATTCCGGGCTGCCCGATAACAGCATATGGGGGATGGATATAACTTCCGGTGATGTTCTTTGGCTGAATGTTTTCGGACAGGGGGTTGTTTCTTTTAACGGAACAACATGGACTCAGTACAATACTTCTACTGTTAATTTTCCTGGAAATTACGTGGATGATGTTGTAGTTGACAATAGTAATAATGTTTGGGTGGCGGCCCAGGGTTTGGTCGCTAAGTTTAACGGAGTGTCCTGGGCAACCATGAATACCGGAAATGGGCTGACTGATTGCTTGTCCAAGGACGCATCAGGAAATATTTGGGCATCTGATAATGGACTCTCAAAATATAACGGCACCGCTTGGTCAATGATTGCTGCGTCCCACCCTTCCGGAACTTCTGGCCCGCAGGAGGTAGTAGTTGATCAGAATAACAATGTATGGCTGACCTATATCGGTGAAACAGATGTTACCATGTATAGCCAGACTACAAGTACCTGGACTCATTACGATACTTCGAATGTTTCTCTTTTCAGTCCTCAGTGGTGGTACACGGACATTGAGGTAACTCACGATAACAAGATCATTGTTGCCGGTAACGGGGACTCAACTCTTTATTTTAATGGCACAACGTGGGGGCTGTTGGATCAATTGTCTGGTCAAAATATGTCGGTAATAAAGGATGTGACCGTCAGAAACAATGTTTCCTGGTTCGGCATGTGTAATGGATTTGGTCTTGGATCCTACAACGGTACTGCCTGGAAAAAATATACCACCAACCCTTCCTATATTCCCATGATGGGGATCCGATTTGACAGTCAGGGCTATTTGTGGATGGCCACACTCGATGGATTATATAAAGTAACAACCAATACGCTGGATGTGAACGATCCAAATTCTCTGAACGATGTTGCGCTTTTATACCCCAATCCCTCTGACGGAATAATGATTTTAAAATTCATTTCAGCAAATTTTCAGAAGGCGGAAGCGCTTGTTTTTGATGTTTCAGGGAAGCAGGTTTATGCTTCCGGTCTTGAGCCAGCTGAGAACGAACTTGACCTGACACACTTGCCGGCAGGAGTCTATACATTGAACATGAGAACGGATAATGGCAGCTATTTTCAAAAGATAGTGTTGCATTGAGTAATGTTGTTATTCTAACTCCGCAATCGCGATCATCAATTTTTCCAATTTGTCCTTCATTATGGCGGGTGTGCAGTCGTAATTGTTCACGATAATGGCAAAAGATAAAAGATTTCCTTTTTTGGATGCAACATAACCTGCATAGCTGCGCACTCGTGTCATATACCCGCTCTTTGCACGAAGGTTATTTTCAGCAAGGGTGCCCTTGCAAAGTCTGCCGAGCGAACCGCTTTTTCCCGCTACAGGCAGCGATTCGTAAAATTTTTTGAAGAGAAGGGAATCTTGTGCGATCACCCTCAGAATTTCTGAAAGTTGTTTGGTGTTGACGGCATTGAAGCGTGAGAGGCCGCTTCCGTCCGCCATATAAAACCCTTTGAGGTCAATACATTTTGATTTCCAATAGTTCGTCACAATATCAATACCTGTAAGGTCCTCGCCAAATTTTGTTTTTTTCCAGGCAATGGTTTTTAAAAGCGTTTCCGCGAAAAGATTATTGCTCTGCATGTTTGTTTCGGTGACAATTTTATCCAATGTGCGGGAGGTGTGTGTGTGGAGGATAATCCTTCCACCCCCTCCGGCTCCCCCAAAGGGGGAGTGTTTGGCGTGTTCCTCCTTCCCCTTGGGGGAAGGCAGGGATGGGGTGCTTGTATCGCCTGTAGTCATGCTGAATTCCTCCGCAGCCGGAAGAAAGTTCCGCAGGGTACTTGACTTTTTCGCAATGCTGACCCCGATCTTTCTCAAAGAACTGTCTAATGATTGTGCACAGAGCAGGGGAGGATCCGGCTGCGAGCCTTCCACTTCATAATCGTTTTTGTTTGCGGGAATGGTTCCTTTCACATACCGCACCAACGAATAGGGAGTGCCATAGATGTAGGCATTGTCGGAATATCCTTTCGTAAAAGTTTGATTAATTACTTTCATGCCGGGAATTTCAGGAAAGATTTTTTTGATGCTGGTGCTGTCTCCTTTTTGGGTGCCCGATTTGAAGTAAAGGGCAAATTTGTTGTCTTTGAAATTTAATCCGCAGGAGCCAGCGCCATAATAGTTTCCCATGTCTCCCCATATCCAGGAATAAGGCACCATCTCGTCTTCAAATGCTGTCGCATCTCCGATAACAGATCCTTCAATTTTTTTTATTCCTTTGGCGAAAAGTATCTTCGCCCATTGATCAGTCAGTGCAGCAGTATCGCTTTTCTTTTTGAATGCTTCCGAAGCAAGCGTGGGATCTCCGCTTCCCTTAATGTAAAGGTTTCCATGAAGAATTCCTTTTACAGTATCCAGCTTGCCGTCATACTCAAGCCGGGTTTCGTATTTGAAATCCCATTTCAGTAAAGCAAGGGCGGTGGCTGTAGTGATTATCTTATGAGCGCTTGCCGGTATCAGGGACAGGTTGCTGTTGTATTCGGCAACAACAGAGTCTTTTTTTATGTCAAGAACGCAAATGCTCCAGGAAGCGTGAACAAGGTCAGTGTCTTGCTGTAGATTTAAGATACGAGATTTCAATAAATTTTGTGAAAAACCATGGATAGAAAATAGTAAATAGCCAATAGCAGGCAGCAGATATTTTCTATTTTCTTCTTTCCACATGGCTAAAAGGTATAAAGCATAAAGATATACGGAAAAAATCAGTACAGTATTCTTAATCTGATAACCTTTGTACCTTTACACCCCTATACCTCTATACCTTATATCCCTCCGATGTCCTCTCCCGTTGTCCGTCTGCAAAGCCTTTCTGATGAGGAAAAAATAAAATTATCTGCAATTCTTAAGCGCAGGCTTTTTCTTAGGGCAATTATTTTCATATCTGCCATATTGCTGAGCCTTGCGATCATAATTTTTTTTAATGGATACAGCAGCAGCTCAAAGGTAGAGGATAACATGGAAGTGATAAATGTTGTTTTTGTTGTGATCGTTGTTATTTGTACCCGCTTTCTGTTTTCTGAGTTCATGGAGTATGGAAAGGAGACTGGTTCACAAAACAAAAAAGTCATTAATACGAGGATTGCAGGCAGGCAGGACGGTAAGATCATCCTTGGTAACAAACCATTTGGGAAGGAAGATATTCTTCTGGATAATTCCGATTTTGATTATCTTCAGAGCGGAGATGAAGTACGGTTGGAAT
>SCSP01000179.1 GCA_004297845.1 Bacteroidota bacterium
TCCCCTTTGGGGAGAAAGAAGGGCAACAAAATACACTTTATGAAATATTTTCCTAACTACTCAATTGCTGTTTGTTGTTTGCTGTTTGCATTCTCCTTCCCTTCGGGAAGGTCGGGATGGGCCTCCGCCCAAACCCTTCCGGATGCCATCAAACTTTCCGAAAGCGAACAGTTTGAAAAAGCGGGCGCTGCTTTCATCTCGCTTATTCAGCGCGAACCTACCCAGGGAGATAATTTCTTTCATTACGGAGAAAACTATTTCAGACAGGAAATTGTGGATTCCTCTTTCAAGGCGATGGACCTGGATTCAGCCAGAATGTGCTATGAAAGGGGCATTAAAAAAAATCCCGGCAACCCGCTTAACTATGTGGGAATGGGTAAAGTGTATTGGTACGAAGGAAAAACTGCAGAGGCAAAAAAACAATTCTTCGATGCGGTGCAAATCATTTCTCCCGCAAATAAGACGGCCAGTTTTACCGGAAAACAAAAAGCAATGGTGTACATGAAAATTGCCGAGTGTTATACCAAAGCCCGCGTAAAAGATCTGCAGGAGGCCAACACCCAACTCAACAAAGCATTAAAAGAAGACCCCAACAATCCGGAGATTTTTATCCAGGTGGGCGATGTAACGCTCGAGCAGAATCCGGGCGAAGCATCCAAAGCCATTCAGCAATACAAAAAAGCGTACGACATGGACAAGAAATCTGCCAAAGCGCTTTTACGCATCGGGCAGTTGTATAACCGCGCACGTAACCTCAGCGAAGCAGTAAGCAATTATGACGCTGCTATTCTGGCTGATCCGAACTTCGCTCCCGCCTACCGCGAAAAAGCAGAAGCCTTTTACCGCGGAAAACAATACGAAACCGCGATCAAGAATTACAAAACATATCTGGAACTCAACAGCGGCAGTCTGAGCGCACGCATTCGCTACGCCTCCTTTCTTTACCTGAGCAAAAAATACAACGAGTCTGTTGCCGAGATACTGGAGATTCAAAAAACAAATTCTTCCATTCCCTTTTTATACCGTTTGCTGGCCTATTCTTATTTTGAAACCGGAAGTGGTAATCAGAGCATTACTATTGGAATGGACAAGACAAATGCGGAAAAGATTGCTGGAAAACCTAAAAATGTAAATACAACAACAACAAAAGACGGCACATCTGAACAGTGGATTTATGAAAGGGCTTATTTGTATTTTGAGAATGGCAAGTTAACCGCAATTCAAACTATAAAATCTGCTAGCCTACCATCCTCAGGATCTTCTGGATTAGGGAGATATGCTGATGGATTGATGGCAATGGAAACATTTTTATCAAAGGCGTCTGAAAAGAAAATACTTGCCTCTGATTATGAGTATTACGGCAAACTATTATCTAAGACAGGTAATGATTCCCTGGCCGTGGATAAATTAAAACAGGCCATTGCAAAAGACACCTCCAAAACAGAACTCTGGGGGGAACTGGGCAGCAGTCTGCTGAAAGCAAAAAAATACCCGGAGGCCATCAACGCGTTCAATAAAAAGATCGCAGGCAAGGTGGGGGTAGATGCAAACGATCATTACAACCTAGGCCGGAGCTATTTTTACAGCAAGCAGTTCGGCAAGGCCGATACCGCTTTCACCCAGATCACGGTCCTCCAGCCCGAGATCCCTACCGGATACCTGTGGAGAGGCAAGGCAAATGCCCAGCTGGACCCTGACAGCAAAAAGGGGTTGGCAAAACCATACTACGAAATGTATCTCGCCAAGATAAAGCCGGAAGAAGCGGAAAAAAATAAAAAGGACATGGTCCCCGCCTATGAATACATGGGATATTATTTCATGCTCCGGAAGGATTACGGAAACGCAAAATGTTTTTACCAAAAATTAGCAGCACTGGATCCCGCAAACAAAAAAGCGAAGGAAGCTTTGGCAGAGGCTAACGTATCACGAGCGACCTGCGCTCAATAAAAGCCAGCCACTAATTTCACGAATATAAAAGATGCCATATTTCAAGGTAAGAAGTAATTATTTCCCGGCAATTAAAAATTCCGTTCTCCTGTTTTTAGCCCGGCCTTCTTCTGTGTCGTTGCCTGCAAGCGGTTTTAATTCTCCAAATCCTTTATGAGCAGATATCTGTTCCTTGCTTACTCCCAGATTGCGTAAATATTCAAACACCGTATAAGCGCGGTCCGCAGACAGGTTTTGGTTGTCATTAGGTGGACCTGCATCATCGGTGTGACCGTGAATTTCAATGACAATGGTTTTATTCTCTTTTAGGTGCCGGGCAAACTCATCCAATACAATTTTTGATTCCTCTTTTAATTCTGCCCGGTTCAGGTCAAAATAAATATTGTTAAGGATGAATGTCTTTCCTTCTTTGAGGGTGTCGCTTTGCATATCAATTTTTATTACCGGGCTTTTTGCAATGGGATTATCTCCCTCTCTTGCAGGTTTTGTTGAATCCGATGAAGAAGGAATGTCTTTTGCGAGTATCAACTGAGAGCTGAACGCATTACCTGCTTTTTTTACGATAAGCAGCTGATCGTGTTTTTTCTGGATATTGGCAGCTACTGCATATTCTCCGGTTGCGGAATCCACCACCGCTTTCGTAATTTTTTTTGTAACAGCGTCTTTCAGTTCTACCTCGGCCACTACCACTTTTCCGTTATCACTGATGACCTTTCCCTTGATGATGGCTACCTCATCCGGTCTTGCGTTCTGTGGCAGTTCGAAATAATACAGATCATAACCACCTACGCTTTTACCCTTGGTTTTTTTATTGTCGTTTGAAGAAAAAAAACCATCCTTGCCATCGCTGCTCACAAAAAAACCAACATCGTTTCCCTCTGTATTAATAGGGTAGCCAATGTTTTTCGGTTTCATCCATCTGCCGGCACTGTCCATCCTGGCATAAAAAATATCAAATCCGCCCAGGTTCATGTGCTTGGTAACTCCTTGCTCATTGTCGCCCGAACTGAAGTAAAGCGTTTTGCTGTCCCAGTGAAGGAAAGGAGATTTTTCATCGCCCTCTGTGTTGATGTTTGGTCCGATATTGACGGGAGTGTTCCAGATTCCTGTAATATCTTTTTCTGTTTTCCAGATGTCAATACCTCCGTATCCTCCCGGGCGGTTGCTGGCAAAATAAAGCGTCTTGCCATCGGCAGAAACGGATGGCTGTGAGTCCCAGTAATCCGCACTATTTATTTGGTTCCCTGCGCTTTTAGGTTCTTTCCATTCGTTGTTGACAAAATCCGTATAATAGATATCATAGTTGCCTCCTTGCTCCACCACTGTATAGTAAAGATGCCTGTTGTCGATCGTAAGAGAGGCGCCACCCTCATTAAAATGTGTATTGAATGGGGGCGTGGGCATGGGCTGACCGGCAGGAAATTTTCCGTCAGTTCCTCTTTCGCTGAAGCAGAACATTTCTTTTTCTTTGCTGACATCCCAGGCAACATCCATGGACTGCACTTTTATTCTGCGGGTGAAGAGAGCCATTTCATTGTCGGGAGAAATAAAAGGCAGGTATTCGTCTTTTATCGTGCTGATACCCTCTACTAATTTAGGATCGTAGGGGACAGGATTCCCATACATTTCCTTGTTGAACTTTGAGAACTTTATCATATCACGCGCATCAACCAGCATTCCATCATATCGGTTCTTTTCGTATTTCTTCAGATTATCCTCCTTGAAATCCAGAAACAGTTTGCAGTATTTAATGGCAGAATCATATTTTGCCCGGCTGTAGTACAAATAACCGAGGTAGAAATAAGGATTGGAATGGAACTTGGGGCAATTTTTTATTACCGAAAGAAAATACTCCTCGCATTTTTCGCAAGGGTTATCTTTTTCGTCAGCGCGCCTCTGCCAGTGCATGCCGAGTTCGTATGCCGCGGGAGCGTAGTCATGGGTTAGTTCCCATGCTTTCTCTAAAAACCCGGTCCGATTGGCATATTCGTACTTTTTCTTGTCGCGGGATTTTTTATAAAGCTCTACGGCTTCTTTTTCTTCTGGTTCGGGGCATTCGGAAGCAGGATCATCCTGGGCAAGCAACCCTTCTCCATCTCTCCCCCAAGGGGAGAGAGCAAAGACGAATACGAAAAGTAGAAATACTTTTTTCATACCTATTCCTCCCTCTCTTTTTGGGTGGGCAGGAGTGGGGTGCTCTATTTAATCTTATCCGCCTGCTCCTGCGCTGTTTTCATCATGCCATCGGCTTTCTGGTTTCCTTCCGACTCAATATTTTTTGCTTTTTCGTCTGTTTCCTTCCGCATTTTCTCAGCCGCCTTTTTAGCAGCTAATTTGGCGATTGGATTTTTCGCTTCCTTCTCGATATTATCCGCCTGTGCGTATCCCGCTTTTTTAGCTTCAGCAGCCAGATTTTTTGATTCAGACCGAATTTTATCTGCCTGAACTTTTGCATCAGAAAGAATTTTCTGCTTCTGCGCTTCAATTTTCTTGCTCACATCTTCTTTTACTTCATTGATCTTTTCTTTCACCACTTCTTTCACCTGTTCTTTCACTGCCTCTTTCATGCTGCCTGCCATGTCTTTCATGTTTGCTTTAACGGTAGGTTTCATTACGGTTCCTCCAAAGAGGGCATCAATTTTTACTTTCTCGGGCAGTTTTAAATTTGTGCCGAGTTTATTTACGGCAGAAAGCTGTTTGGTTACAAACGCCTTCGCTCCGGCAGGCATATCTGCAGTAGGAATTTCCATTTTCATGGTATAATCTATCGTTTGATCTAACGCGGTGGAGCCGGCAATATTTCCGAGAATACTTCCGCTCTTGAAAGGAAATTCATCGGTAGATATTTTTCCGTCCTTGATGTGATAGGTAAGATCCAAATCGGAGAATTCAGTCTTTTTGAATTTATCCATTCCTCCCAGTGCATCGGCCAGTTTGTTAAGCGGTTCAAACCCTGCTATTACAACACTCTTGGTCTGAAGCTTTCCATCCCCGTTCATGGTTTTCATGTCGGGCATCATGGCAGCATCTAAGTTGGAAACATATTTCAGCTGGGTAGAAAACTTTCCGGTGGCATATTTTCCAACGGGCGCCAACTTCTGAACCGTATTAAAATATTTGAAGGTCATCGGGATGTCAAAATCGGAAATATTCATATCAAAATCCACCGAAGGGACTTTCGGATTCACGGTACTGTATGTGCCGCTCATCAGCATAGTGCCGCCCATGGCGCTCATCTTGAGTTTGTTCATCATCACTTTGCTGCCGCGTATGATGATACTTCCCGCCATGTCTTTAATTTCAATATCGTCATAAAGCAATTTTGATATTGAAGCGTTAAGAATGAAATCAATATTCTTCGGCACTTCGATAATGCTGAGAGGCGCTGTATCGGCCGCTGCGGTGGCCGTTTCCTCTTCCTCACTCATGAATTCGTTCAAGTCCATCACCGAAGACTTCATGGAGAAAGTTCCCTGTAAAAGTGAATCCTTGAAAACATACTGCAGGATGTTCTCTATCATGCCGTTCGCTTGTATATCGCTCTTGCCGATCTTGCTGTCAAATCCTTTCATCTCCACGTACTGGGGAGAGAAATTCATGGTCATGCTCTTGATAGTCATCCCTTGTGGCAGGTCCGGACTTTTGTAATTCATGCCCATTACGATGATCGTTCCGTCCATGTCAAACTCATCGTACTTTTCTTTTTCAATGCTCGACATTCTTCCTTTCATTTTTACGTCCGCAGTAATATTTCCGTTAAGGTCGCTGCCTTCCATGGGAACAATGTCTTTTACACTCGCCAAATTCAAACGACCCATAATTTCTGCGCCAATTGTTGGATCAGAAACAGGAGTTTCAATATGCGCGGAAATGTCAATGGGATTGCCGGCCATTTCCATGTGAAATTTTTTGATGTCGGTAATGGTGTGGTCGGGGTCTCCATCGGCATTTTTCACGCTTACATCGATCGCGATATCATTCACTGCTTTAGGAAGCGAAGGGTACTGGAACATGGCATCGTCCACTTTCAGGTTGGCTCCGAAGGCGGGCATCTTGCCTTTGACCTCCCCCCCCACCCTCTCCGAGGGAGAGGGGGCCGAAGCAGATGCATAAGCGCCTTTTACAAAAGCATCGAGCGAAAATTTACCTGCAGTTTTTACCGAAGCGAAATCTTTGGTGTAAACGGCAGGAACCAGCGAGAGGATGTTCTTGAACTCGGTCTGGTTGGCTTTGAACTGCATGTCCATGTCCATGTCGTCACCGGGCATGGCGAAGGTTCCGTTGATCCCCAGGGATACTTCGTTCAGGGAAATCTCATTCTCTTTGAAAGTGAATTTAAAGTTCGGCATGTCGGCTCCGATAGCTGCCTTCACAACGGTCTTTACCTTGTTCATGTACGCAATGCCGCCATATTTTACCGTGAGGCCGTCAATGCTCATGTCGTTCGTCATTTCAAAATTATCCTGGGTGAAATCTCCGCCCATGGTATAATTGAAGTTATCCAGCAGGGAATAAACACCCAACAAAGCATCGTCATATACAATATGTGCGTTTTTAATCTCCAGTTTTTTCAAACTCATTTTAAATTTGGCAGCTTCTCCTGATTCGGCAGCTGCGGGAGTGGAATCCGGTTTTGTAATATCCCAGTTTGCTTTTCCATTTGCCAACACTTCAGCCATAATTCTCGGACTATCAAGCAGGATGCTTCGTATTTTGTATTGATCGCCTTTGATGACGCTCATTAGATCAACAGTGGCGGAAAGGTTTTTTACGGAGAACAAAGTATCTCCGGTAAAATCTCCCACGTTTGCAACGCTCACTTTGTCAATACTGAGCGAGAAATTAGGAAAGCTGCTGAGCAGGGTCAAGTCAAAATCCCCGAAATCCACTTTGGCATTGAGTGTCTTGTTCACTTCCTCTTTTACGAAGACAATTATTTTTCCCTTGAAGATAAAAGGCGCTGCAACGATGAAGAGGATGATCCCGATAAATACCAGGACGATCCATTTTAGAATTTTTTTGAGAGCTTTCATGAGAATGTGTGATTATAATTTTGTTTAAGATTAAGTATTTTCTTTAAGATGCAGCCAAAAAACAAAAAACCTCAATAATCTCAAGATTATTGAG
>SCSP01000180.1 GCA_004297845.1 Bacteroidota bacterium
GCTCCCTCGCGCACCACTTCCATCACCGTTTTTTTATTATCTAAGACGGGTTCCTGTTCCAACATACCAATGTTATACCCGGGCGAACGATGAATTTCCCCCTGGTAATTGGTGTCCACACCTGCAATGATCCTCAGCAAGGTGGATTTACCCGATCCGTTCAACCCGAGCACACCAATCTTGGCACCGTAATAGAACGAGATGTAAATATCTTTTAGTATCGCTTTTTGGTTGGTGGGTATCGTCTTGCTGACGTTCACCATTGAGAATATGACTTGTCTTCCTTCGCTCATAATGAGATTATAAATTTAGAATGTGCAGGATATTTTTGATAGGAGTTCAGGGGCAGATGAAATGTGTAATTAAACTTTCACTAAAAAAAATTCTTTAAGTTTTGATACGCAAAAATCTATATCTTCTTTCGTATTATACTTGCTGAATGAAAAACGCACGGAAGGTCTGCTCATAGTTGAACCTATTCCTTTTAAAACATGAGATCCCTGGTTGCTTCCGGAGGTGCAAGCGCTTCCGCCCGATGCTGCAATGCCTGCTATATCCAGATTGAACAACATCATTTCTGCGTTTTCGGTAAAAGGAAACTGAACATTAAGCAACGTGTATAGTGAACTTCCTTCAGCATCTCCATTAAAAGAAATGCCGGGAATGTTGTTTTTCAATTGCTCTATCATATATGATTTTAGCCCCTGTATGTGTGCATGGTGTGCATCCATGTCGCGAAGCGCCACTTCAAATGCTTTACCCAATCCGACAATACCGTATAGGTTTTCAGTACCCCCGCGCATGTTTCTTTCCTGAGATCCTCCATAAATAAACGGATTGATCTTGACACTGCCGCTTAGATATAAAAAACCAACTCCTTTGGGTCCGTGAAATTTATGCGCTGCCCCGTTGACCATATCCACCTGAAAACTTTTCAAATCCATTTTGTAATGAGCCATGGTCTGTGTGGTGTCGGAATGAAAGACCGCTTTATATTTTCCGCAAAGTTCCCCTGCTCTTTTCATTGGTAAAAGATTGCCGATTTCATTATTGGCGTGCATTAAAGAAACAAAGGTTTCAGGTTTCAGGTTTCGGGTTACAGGTTCTTCTGCATTTTGGCTTGAAACGGCATTTAATAATTCTTCCAAATGATTCAGATCCACATGTCCCTTTGAATCAAGATCAACATAACTGAGTTTTATTTCTCTTGCATGCTCAAGCGCCTCCAGGGTGTGCAGCACGGCATGATGTTCTATTTTACTTGTGATAGCATGTTTTATTCCCAGATCACGAATAGTGCATCGGATAGCTGTATTGATAGCCTCGGTGCCACCGGAAGTGAAAAATATTTCAGAAGGAGAAACATTCAGATTTTTTGCAATGATTTTTCGGGCTGATTCAATGGCTGCCCGGGTTTTTCTACCAAAAGAATGAATGGAAGATGGATTTCCAAAATGCTCCTGCATATAAGGAAGCATTGCTTCCAGAACCTCTTTATCCAGAGCGGTAGTTGCTGCATTATCCAGATACACTTTCATTGTGCAGAAGAGATAAAAGGCAAGGTTAAGGTTGAGTTCGAGGGGCTGTTCCCTTAACCTTAGCCTCAATCTTTTTTATTTTCTATCTTGTTTGATAAGTTCCTTTATATCCATAATTATCTTCTGAGATAAATTGTCGGCTGTTGACTGGGATTCACTTTCCGAGTAAATTCGTATAATGGGTTCCGTATTTGATCTGCGCAGATGCACCCATTCCTTTCCAAATTCAATTTTAACTCCATCCATGGTATTGATGGGCTGCTTTTTATATTTCTCTTTCACGCCCACAAGCAGTTTGTCAACATCAATTCCATTTATCAGTTCTATTTTATTTTTTGATATATGGTAATCGGGATACGAAGCACGAAGCATGGAGCAGGACTTCCCGAATTTAGCCAAATGGGAAAGGAACAACGCAATCCCAGCCAGAGCATCCCTTCCGTAATGAATTTCAGGATAAATAACACCTCCGTTCCCTTCGCCTCCAATCACCGCTTTGTGCTTCTTCATCATTTCAACCACGTTCACCTCGCCCACTGCGGAAGCATAGTAAACGCCACCGGCTTTTTCTGTAATGTCTTGCAGAGCACGCGTTGAGGAAAGGTTAGAAACAGTGTTTCCTCTTTTGCAATGTTTTAAAATATAATCAGCAACAGAAACCAAGGTGTATTCTTCCCCAAACATTTCACCGTCTTCACAAACAATGGCAAGACGATCCACGTCCGGGTCGACCGCAACTCCAAAGTGCGCTTTGTTCTTTATGACGGCCTTTGAAAGCTCACGTAAATGCTCCGGGAGAGGTTCAGGATTATGGGCAAAATCTCCGGTAGGATCGCAGTTAATTTTAAAGATGTGTTCCACTCCCAGTGCCTCCAGGAGCATGGGTACCGCAATTCCCCCCGTGGAATTTACAGCATCCACCGCAATTCGGAATTTCTTTTCTTTGATCGCTTTTTTATCAACGAGATCAAGCGACAGGATTTTATCAATGTGTTTCCGAATGTAATCATGCACTTCAGTTCTGTGCCCAAGGGACTGAACTTCCTGAAAAAGAAAATTTTCATCTTCCGCGATTTTCAAGACCTGTAAGCCGTCTTTTTCAGAAATAAACTCACCCTTGTTATTCAACAACTTCAACGCGTTCCAATGTTTTGGATTGTGGCTCGCAGTAATAATAACACCTCCGTCCGCCTTTTCTTCTGTAACAGCCACTTCAACCGTTGGTGTTGTGGAAAGTCCCAGGTCGATGATATCTACGCCCATTCCCAGCAACGTGGATGAAACTAATCTGCTTACCATTTCACCGGAAATGCGGGCATCCCTGCCTATTACTACTTTTGACTTTTGACTTTTACTCTTTGGTTTTTGACTTATCATCCAGGCTCCATAGGCAGAAGTGAATTTTACAATATCCGCAGGAGTCAGATTTTCACCTGATTTTCCTCCTATCGTTCCCCGTATTCCTGAAATTGATTTTATTAACACGGACTATTTATTTTTAAGAGCAGCTCCAAACGAGTTTTCTCTGCACAAAGATAATTTTTCGGCTCAAGTAAGGGCAAAAAATTATCAACTTTCGTGTATGCTTTTGAAATATCGGCTATTAATTTTCTTATAACTTTGGTGCTGAGTAGTTAAAACAAATGAAAGCGATTTTAAACAGGCAATTAAAAAAAACGGTTCTGCTGTGTTTAGCGGGCATAGCGCCCGTGATGCTGAAAGCTCAAACAAATTACACGGCATCATGGACTGCTACATTACTCAGCACCGGAAATCCCGGAAGTCAGGGAGTATCGTATGTTTTGAAAGGCACAGCGCCTAATGGCGCATTGCTCACCACAGGGCCCTTCCTAGTTACGTTCCCGGCAGGAACAGATGCAACTTCCATCATTGACCCCGGAGAAATTAACACAGGGTTTGCTAACTGCGGAGTTTACGATAATGGAGTAGCAACTAGAAAAGCGACAGTTACAGGTTCTACGGCTACTTCGGTGAATTTTACGACAAGCGTCACCACTCCTGCGGGAAACGATTTTGTTATTATATTGGGAAATATCACCAATCCTGCCGCAGGTACTTATACTAATTTAATAATGACTGTGCCTAACAGTACAGGAGGCGTTACCACTTTTAATAATTCTAATTATACTGTCGCGCCTGTCGCTAATCTTGTTCCTAACCCCAGCTTTGAAATAAATGGATTGCCTCCAAGTGGTGTCTCTACCGGGCATGCCATGGCGAATTATTGCGGGGGTACAGGATTTGGCGGTTATTGCGGGCTTCATGCCGGCTGCGTTGGATGGCATGGTCCAAGTAATGGCACATCCGATTATTTTAACGCCAACGCCATAAATGTCGGATTAGGTGTCCCCGTCAATTTTGCCAGTCAAAGCCCGGGGCAAAATGCAAAAACAGGAAATGCTTATGCCGGGATAATTTTAAATTCACCGGGTTGGAGAGAATACATACAGGCACGGCTGACAACTCCTCTTGTTTCAGGAACAACCTATGCAGTCAGTATGTATGTAAACCTTGGGAAACAAAATACAAAAGCAACTGACAGATTAGGTATTTACCTTTCCACAACGCCTCTTACTACATCAGGTTCCTATACGTTAGGAGTTACCCCTCAAATCACAAATCCTGCAGGTAATTATCTTACGGACCAGATCAACTGGATGTTGATATCGGGTACTTTTATATCTTCGGGAGGAGAAGAATATATTACCATAGGTAATTTTTACGATGATGCCGGCACCACCACAACTTCTGTAGCCGGTAATGGTATCCCAATCAGTGACAATTGTTATTATTATATTGAAGATGTATGCGTGGCTACCCTTGCTTCCGGGGCTTGTGGCGTGCCGTTGCCTGCGCTAACCCTCACAACATCCTTTACCGGTCCTGCCTGCAGCGGGCAATGCACGGGAACCGCAACGGCAAATCCATCCGGAGGAACTTCCCCCTATACCTATACCTGGGCAGGAGGACAGACCGCGCAAACGGCCACAGGGCTTTGTGCCGGAACATACAGCGTAACCGTTACCGATGCCGTTGGGGTAACCGGAATGACAGCCATTGCGGTTACGCAGCCTGCTGCGCTATCAACAAGCGTAACTTCCACCGCATCGGCCTGCGGCAACAACAATGGAACAGCAGCAGTGGCAGCCGCAGGAGGCAGCGGAAATTATACCTATTTATGGAATCCATCGGGTCAAACCACGCAAACTGCCACGGGGCTGGCTGCAGGAACCTACACAGCTCTTGTAACCGATGCGAATGGCTGTCCGGCTTCAAACACAGTTACGGTAACAACGGTCAACTCCTTAAGCGTGAGTGTTACTTCCACCCAGGCCGGATGCACGCTGAACAACGGAACCGCAACAGCGATTTCAAACAATGGAACTCCGCCTTACACCTACAACTGGAACAACAGCCAGACAACCCAAACCGCCACCGGGCTTGCGGCAGGAAATTATTCTGTAATAGTTACGGATGTAAACGGATGTTCGGCCGCCCAAACAGTTTCCGTCACTTCCATCAGCAATACATTAAGCGTAAGTGTCATTTCCACCCAAGCCGGATGCACGGTCAGCAACGGAACCGCCACGGCTAATCCTGGCAGCGGAACACCTCCTTACACATACAGTTGGAACAACAGTCAAACCACCCAAACTGCCACCGGACTTGCGGTAGGAAATTATTCTGTAATGGTTACCGATGTAAACGGATGTTCAGCCACGCAAACAGTTTCTGTCGCTCAGTCATCCGCAATAACAGCGAGTGTTACATCCACCGCAACGGCTTGCGGAAGTAATACCGGAACGGCAGCAGCGAATGCAAGCGGTGGAACGGGAACATATACCTATAACTGGAATCCGTCAGGACAAACTTCACAAACAGCCACAGGACTTGGCGCAGGAAATTATTCCGTGACGATTACCGATGTTAACGGATGTTCCTCCTCATTCACCATCGCGGTTACAAATTCAAACGGGCCCACCGCAGTTGCAGGAACAAGCGCAACAATCACTTTGGGAAACACTGCCAACCTTACCGCATCAGGAGGAATAACGTACTCGTGGTCGCCTTCAACAGGATTAAGTTGCACCACATGCGCCAATCCTACCGTCACCCCCCTTTGGGGGGCAGGGGGGCTCACTTATTGCGTGTTTGTTACCGATGCGGGCGGATGTTCCGATTCGGCCTGCGTAACAATTTATGTGGAACTGCCCTGCGGAGATATTTTTGTCCCCAATGTCTTTTCAGCGAACAATGATGGAGCCAACGAACTGGAATGTGTATTGGGCGGATGTATCAAAGAACTGCAATTTATAATTTACAACCGCTGGGGAGAGAAAGTGTTTGAAACCACCGGCTCCCCCCTCCCTTCGGGAGGGCCGGGGTGGGCTTGCTGGGACGGAACCTATAAAGGCAAGCTGATGAACACGGCCGTGTTTGTTTATTATCTCGATGTAACATTAACTAATGGAGAAAAAATAAGTAAGAAAGGAAATATCAGCCTGATACGATGAGCGAGCTTTTTCATAGGCAGCAAAATCATCGCATAAAAAAATCATTACAGGTAGTACCGGGTGTTGAACATGGGACGGGAATATTTTTGCGAAAACTTTTGGAGTTTAAAAGTAAAATACTATCTTCACCTCATCAAATTAAATCAAAGCAAGATTGTTTAACTCAACAACCTTGTGAAACTTGACAAATTTTTAGGGGTGTCCTGAAGCAATAATCTTTCTACCCTTAGCCGGTAATTCCGTTAAAACCAAACGCTATGAAACACTCGTCAAAATCTCTTTCACACCTGAAGGAGATGAATGAAAAGGCTGGCAGCAATCATCGTAATCTTTTTCATACCGCAGCGATTTGGAATTTGTTTTTTCCTGTATTTTCAGGGATTGTATTTCTGATTTTGAATTGCCCCGCCTCCGCCCAAATCTCCCTAAAGAATAAAATTGTTGCCTCCGTCAGATGGGTAGATGACAATTTTGGCCGCTCGGTCAGCATATCCGGCACTTATGCAATAGCCGGGGCCGCGAGAGAAGATGAAGACGCAGCAGGAGGGAATAATGCAATGGACGCTGGTGCCGCGTACATCTTTGAATATGACGGCAGCAACTGGGTGCAAAAACAAAAAATTGTCGCTTCCGACAGGGCGGTACTTGACGGCTTTGGCGGCTCCGTCAGCATATCCGGAAATTATGCTGTTGGAGGGGCTACAGGGGAAGACCATGATGTCGCAGGGGCTAATCCTGTTTCCAATGCCGGATCCGCGTACATTTTTGAACGCGTTGCGGGCACATGGGCCGAGGCGAAGAAAATTGTCGCTCCGGACAGGGTCATCAATGATTATTTCGGATCCTCTGTCAGTATCTCAGGCGATTATGCTATCGTGAGCGCTCCTTCTCAAGAC
>SCSP01000181.1 GCA_004297845.1 Bacteroidota bacterium
ACTGTTCCGGTAGATCCTGGCTGCACAGCCACCGGCATAGCTCAGTTTAATACGAATGGGCTTCAGGTGGAAGTATGGCCCAATCCTTCAAACGGAGAATTTAGGATTAAGGATTTAGGATTAGGGATTTATAACTTGGATTTGTATAATGTGTTTGGAGAAAAAGTGCATTCCGGTAAAATCCTGAATCCCGAATCCCAAATCCTTAATCTTGATTTGCCTGACGGCATTTATTTCCTGCGGATTTCCGTACCTTCGGGACAGGAAAAAACAGAAAGAGAAACCTTTCATGCAAAGATTGTTATACAGAAATAATATACATCATGGTACAGATAACAGATTCACAGATTGCAGATAAACAGCCATCTGTAGGGCATCTCTAAAAACTACCCTATACCCTCTCTTGAGGAGAGGGAAGGGTGAGGCGAAAAGAGGGTTTTTAGAGATGCTCTGTGATCTGTAAATCCGCAAAAAATCCGTTATCTGTACCACACTAAAAAACAAAAGCAATGTTATACAACATTTACGACCAATCAATATTTTTTTTCAGCCATCCGCAAAACGATGCAGCGATGGAAAAAAGAAAAATCAAGTTAGACCATGAACTTCGCTGTGCAAGCAGACGCAAGGCAGCGAAACGAAGGAAGGAGAAAAGTAAAAAACAGGTATGAGGAGTATAAGGAGAGAAATCATTCTATTTACCAAAAACAAACCAGAGCAAAAGAACCTATCTGATTAATTTAAAAACAAAAATGAAAACAAAAATGAAAACAAAACTTTTCATCTGCACCACACCTCCTCCTTTGGGAGGGTTGGTGTGGGCTTTTATCGCCCTGCTCTCTCTCCCCTTTGGGGAGAGCCGGAGAGGGGTGGCCCAAAACATCGGCATCAACACCACAGGCGCAGCAGCCACGGGTTCAGCGTTGCTGGATCTTAACACCGGAAACGCGTTTGCAAACCCCAATGGCAAAGGGCTGCTCATCCCTAATGTGGCGCTCACAGGCACAGGATCGGCAAATCCGGTTACAAGTCCGGCCACTTCGCTGTTGGTGTATAACACCGCTACAGTAAGCGATGTTACTCCCGGCTATTATTACTGGGACGGAGCCGTCTGGGTGCGGTTCAGTACGGGAGCCGGTGGCGGGGGCAGCGGATGGCTGCTCACAGGCAATGCCGGATTGGTGGATGCCACCAACTTTTTGGGAACTACGGCTGCTGCCGGAGATAAGCCGCTTAATTTCAGAGTGAACAATGAAAAAGCGGGTAGAATAGAATCTAATAATGCCACCGGTAATGTATTTCTCGGTTATTGGGCAGGCAAGTCCAGCGCTGTTGATGGAGTAAATACCGCCATTGGAAGTAATGCGCTTGGTTCCACCACTGGCGGAAGTGGCAATACCGCCATTGGAGTGCAATCGCTTTGGGCCAATGTTAGTGGATCCCAGAATGTCGCTGTGGGATGGAATGCACTTTATAGTAATTTAGGAAGTGACAATGTCGGCATCGGAATGCGTGCCCTCGCCAGCAACACAGTATGTTGTAATACGGCCATCGGAGAGGAGGCGCTTTGGTCTAACACCTCCGGAATCCTCAATATCGCCATGGGATATCGGGCGCTTTACAGCAACATAACAACGAGTTCAAATATAGCTATTGGCAATTCCGCATTATACACGTCTGGTTCCAATGATGTGGCTGTCGGTCATTCGGCCCTTTACTATAACACCTCAGGTGACGCTAATATTGTCATGGGTAATCTGGCGATGCAATTCAACACCACGGGGAGGCGCAATGTCGCTATCGGAGACGGAGCACTTAAGGGGGTGTCTACAGTGTCTCCCCACACGGGAGATGGAAATGTCGCCATCGGGAGGTTGGCGATGTTTCAGGCAATTTCCGGGATAGAGAATACCGCTATCGGATTGCAATCCCTTAGTTCACTCAGCACCGGATTCAATAATACCGGAGTCGGACGAAGCGCTCTTTCTAATGTTACAACCGGAGATAATAATACTGCAATAGGTCATTCGGCTAATGCAAGTTTTAACCTTACAAATGCTACGGCAATAGGCGCTAACGCTTCAGTTACTGTGAGTAATAAAGGACGGTTTGGCGATATAAATGTTACTACGGTTGAAACTCAAACTGCATGGTCAGTAGTTTCTGACGGCCGGTTCAAGTTCAATGTGAAAGAGGAGGTGGCGGGATTAGATTTTATAAAGAAGCTTCGTCCGGTTACGTATCAATTCGACACCAAGAAATTTGATTCTTTTCTTATGCAAAATAACCCCGATAGTATTAAAACCCTTCGTTTGAGAAATACGGATTATTCGGCATCTACAAACATAATTCACGCTGGCTTTATAGCACAAGAAGTGCAACTGGCGGCAAATCAATGCGGGTTCAATGCTCAGAACATTGTATTTGCCCCAAAAAATACCAATGATAACTTTTCTTTAAATTACTCGGCTATTGTCGTTCCTTTAGTAAAAGCGGTGCAGGAGCAGCAGAAGATAATTGACAGCCTTGCCGCCATGCAGGCAAGTTTGCAGAAGGATAACCAAAAACTGAAAACCGCGAACGACAAACTTTCCGAACGGATAAAAAAAATAGAGCTGTGCTTATCTAACCCTTCGGTACAGATTGAAACAGACTTGCCTGGAGTCGGGAAGGAGCAAATAAAAGATGAATAGTCTCAAAATCGCATTAAAGGAACCTGTAATGGAAATATTTACTGGAAAATATAAATTTTTTGTGATGATTTTATTCGTGGCAATCAATTTGTGTATCGTACCAATATTTTCTTTTGCTCAACTTAGTACAATATGGACGCAAACAGTGAATCCTAGTGCAAGCTTCTCTGACATGACCGATAGGGCATTTGCAATAGCACAAGATGCAAGCGGGGTTTACATTGCAGGTACTGATAGGTCTGGCGGTGTTCAATGGCGCATTGAGAAACGGGATAAGGCAACTGGTGCTTTTATCGCAGGATTTGGAACAGGTGGAGTAATTCAGGAGAATCCGAGCGGAACGGACGATGTTATTTATGGAGCGGCAACCGATGCCAGCGGATTATTTCTTGTGGGACATTCCTATAACGTCACCAGCCAGCAGTGGCGTATTGAAAAACGGGATTTGACAACAGGCGCTCTTATTGCAGGATTTGGAACAGGAGGAATTATTACTGAAGATGTCAGTGCAATAGAAGATAACGCAAGGGCAATAACTGTAGATGGGAGCGGCATTTATGTAGTGGGATATGATGGCACACCAGGGAATTTTCAATGGAGGATCGAGAAGCGGGATTTAACGACAGGAGCGCTGATGGCAGGATTTGGAACAGGGGGCGTTGTTACATACCATCCTAGTGCTTATAGTGACAAAGCATTTGCCATTACGGTTGATGCAAGTGGCATTTATATTGCAGGTTATACGGATATAAATACAGGTGTTACTTTGCAGGATATGGAGTGGCTCATGGAGAAAAGGGATGCAAGCACCGGAGCGCTTATTTGGAGGCAGGTATATAATTATGGAGTAAGCGATGTGTTTACCCCATATAGAGACGTAGCGTATAGCGTAAAAGTGAATTCGAGCGGGGTTTATGTAGCAGGATATGATGATTATACTACCAACTCCTACCACATACAGAAACTGGATTTGAATACAGGCGCTTTAATTGCCGCTTTTGGAACAGCAGGAGATGTTACAACCTTTGCTACAACCTACACAGCTACTAATCCGGAACAAGGATTTGAAGTTTGTGCATTGGCAATTGATGGGAATGGGATTTATATTACCGGTCAGAAAAATGGTGGTCAATGGCGAACTGAACAGAGAGATTTGACGACCGGAGCGCTGATTTGTTTTATTGAAAGTGATCCCAGTGCTGGCGAAGACCGGGCAGCTGCCATTACATTGGATGGAACGGGATTATATGTGGCAGGGCATGACAGGGTGCCTGGCAACAATCAATGGCGGATAGAGAAATATCAGGGAACATCTCCTTGCGGAACTGTGCCCGTTGAACTCCTCTACTTTACCGCCCGGTGCAGCAATCCCCATCCCTCAATGACTCTTAATTGGGCTACTGCCAGTGAAACAAACAACCATTATTTTACCGTTGAGCGTTCCTCCCTCTCCTTTGGAGAGGGCTGGGGTGAGGTGGGAACAGTTCAGGGCGCAGGCAATTCTTCCACCATCCGCAATTATGAATTTGCGGATGCCATTCCCCCCTCTCTTGTGGAGAGGGGCGGGGGAGAGGTCTATTACCGCCTCAAACAAACCGATTTTGATGGCGAGTATGAATACTTTGGACCTATTTCAGTTAATTGCAGCGCAGAGCAGCAAATAATGGTTTTTCCGTCAATTTCCAATAGCGGCTATTTTACGGTGGTTGGAAAAGAAATAGCAGAGGAGATTACAGTTTACAACCTGCTTGGAGAAAAATCGTATTCAGCAAAAAACGAATCGCTGCCATTTGTAATAGACCTTACGGCACAAAGCGCTGGAGTTTATATAATTCGGGTAAATACAGCGGGGGAAGTTATGAATCAAAAACTCATCATTCAAAAATAAATAATGGTACAAATGACAAAAAAATTCAAACAAACGGATTAAGGATGGTAAGTTTATTTTCAATCACTTGTTTATGTTGCAGGTCTTCGGAGTACAATGTTTGGCAACCATTCAGCAAGGCGGTTGCAATGATGAGAGAATCAAACCATGAATATTTATATTTTTTCTTTAGGAGGAAACATTCGGAAATATTACGGAAATTCACATCAGCCACTTCAAAGCAGAGGTTATATTCCCATATATATTTTTGGATTTGGTCAAAACTCAGAAGTTCTTTTTTGAAACAAGCAGCAGCAAATTCATTTAATATTTGTACGCTTATAAAACAAAAATGGGTTTTATTGATCAAGTCGCTTACTTTTTCGGCTTTAGAAGTATGCGATGTAGATAAATATATCAGCAGATTAGTGTCTAAAAAAATCTTATTCATAAAGGTCGTCCCTGTTAAATTTATAGCCCACAGGAAGTATTACAGGGTTTTTACTGATGAACTTCCTAAGCCGAAGCAAACGCTCTTGCTGACTATGCCTTTCGTTTCCAAGTTTCCTGTTATCGCTTTCAACCGCATCCACGGGAAAAGCAATTATTTCCACGAACCGCCCTACAAATTCAGCAGGGAGTTGAAGAATAAGTTTTGTATCTTGCGGAGTGACGATTTGCCTGAACATAGAGTTATTTTTTAACAAAGATAAACAAATTACAGCGGGGTAACAGCAGAGCAATAAAAGCGGGTGTATGTCAAAACTCACATTCTCATACTCCCCTCTCCCCGAGGAGAGGGGTTGGGGGTGAGGCGATAAAAGTGAGTTTTGACATGCACCCATAAAAGCAATAAACCAAAAACTCATCATTTCCCGATGAAATAAGCCATGAGCAAACAAGCACAGAACCTGATGTTATTGTGGATATTATTTCTATCCTCAATAACTTCGCTGTTGCATGCTCAGGGTACCTGGGTGCAGAAAGCAAGTTTGCCTCCGGGTAATGAAAGATTAACGGCAGTCGCTTTCACCATTGGCAGCAAAGGATATCTGGGAACAGGAATATTTCCTTCTAATCCTCTTACCTACCTTTCTGATTTTTGGGAATATGACCCGGTTACGGATGCATGGACTCAGAAAGCAAATTTTGCCGGAGGACTGAGAGGATATGCCGTTGGCTGTTCCATTAATGGCAAAGGATATTTAGGTACCGGACAGAATCTTTCGGGCGCCTATAGTGATTGGTGGGAATATGATCCGTCCGCCAATGCCTGGCTTCAAAAGGCAAATTATCCTGTGGTGACTGCTGGCGCATTCAGTTTTTCCATCAATACAAAAGGGTATATCGGAACCGGTGGAGATGCCACGTGGAATTGCAGAGATGATTTTTATGAATATGACCCGGTTACAGATGCATGGATACCTAAGGCAAATTTTCCCGGAGGGATTCGGGTAGATGTTGACCGCGCGGTTTTTGTGATTGGCACAAACGGATATTGCGGGACAGGTTATTGCATTAGCGGTGGAAGTTATTTTGATTTATGGGAATATAACTCATTAACAAATGGCTGGACGCAAAAAGCAAATTACCCGGGCCCTGCGGTCATCGGGGCAACGGGATTTTCCCTTTGCGGAATAGGATTTTTAGGACTGGGAAAAGCATGGTCAAATCCGGTCAATCCGCCCGATTTCTGGCAGTTTGACCCTGTTTCCAATTTATGGAGCGCAGCGCCATCTTTTCCGGCCCCGGGAAGGTGCGACCAACCCTCGTTTGTTATCAATGACAAAGCGTACGTTGGAACCGGTTATGATGACAATAAAATTGCTTACAGGGATTGGTGGGAGTTTTCTTTCTCAGGCGGTTCCATTACCGCAACAAACACCACCGTTTGTCTGGGAAGTACGGCAACCATCACCGCATCCGGAGGCAATTCATATTCCTGGATGCCCGGTGGGCAAACCAGTTCTTCCATCGTAGTTTCTCCAACGGCTAATGCCACTTATACGGTTATCGGCACAGGTGGTTGCGGTGCCGATACCGCTTATGCCACCGTAACTCTTACCACCGTAATTACTGCATCGGTTTCTCCGGGCACAACCATTTGCGCGGGTCAATCCGCCACGCTCAGCGCAAGCGGTGGAGGAAATTACAGCTGGAGCAACGGAAATACAACTTCTCTGATTAATGTTTTGCCAACTTCAACTACAACTTATTCTGTGATAGTTGGCAGCGGCTTGTGTTCGGATACGGTATCCGCTACAGTTATGGTGGCTTCCCCGCCCGCTCCCCTCATTACGGGAAATACTTCTCTTTGTACAGGAGATATTGCAACACTTACCGTTTCAGGTGGAAATACGTATTCATGGAATACAGGTGCAATTACCTCTGTCATCACCGCGAATCCGTCTTCATCAACATATTATACAGTCATAGCAACAAATCCGGGCGGCTGCACTTCCTCCGCCACAGTGAACATAACTGTTTCACCGCCTCCGGCAGCTTCTGCTTCAGGGACTACCATTTGTTCAGGCCAAACCGCCACACTTACGGCCAGCGGTGGAGGAAATTATTTGTGGAGCAATGGTTCAACTGCTTCTGCTATTTCCTTAATCTTAACCTCATCCTCAACGTATACAGTCATGGTATCTATCGGTTCCTGTTCTGATACAGCGAGTGCGACCGCTACTGTCAATCCGGGCCCAACGGCAAGTGCCTGGAGCAATATCACCATCCAACAAGGGCAAAGCACCACGCTTGCCGCCAGCGGAGGAGGAGCTTATA
>SCSP01000182.1 GCA_004297845.1 Bacteroidota bacterium
CCATCATTCACCTGAAGAATCACGACATTGAAGTAGCCATGACACACTACGATAATAAGTATGGCGAGGAATATTATTCTTTCGTGAATGGTGCACACACCACGCAGGGCGGAACGCACCTGATTGCTTTCCGTGAGGCGGTGGTGAAAACTGTGCGTGAGTTCTACAAAAAGGAATTTGATGTGGTGGATATTCGCAATTCGATCATAGCGGCAGTGAGCGTAAAAGTGCAGGAGCCTGTATTTGAATCGCAAACCAAAACAAAGCTGGGATCCCAGGATATGGGTCCAAAAGGACCAAGCGTTAAAACATTTGTGAATGATTTTTTAAAAAAGGAGCTTGATAATTTCCTGCATAAAAATTCTGAGACTGCTGAACTCTTGCTGACGAAACTCATTACCTCAGAGAAAGAGCGCAAGGAAATGGCGGGCATCCAGAAGATTGCCAAGGAGCGGGCCCGCAAAGCGGCACTGCATAACAGAAAGTTGCGTGACTGCCGCGTACATTTAGATGACCTGAACAATGAAAGAAGGTTGGAAAGCACCTTGTTCATCTGCGAGGGAGATTCCGCCAGCGGATCCATCACCAAAGTGCGGGATGTGAATGTGCAGGGAGTTTTTAATTTAAAGGGAAAACCACTCAACTCATTCGGTCTCACAAAAAAGATCGTATACGAGAATGAAGAGTTCAATCTGTTGCAGAACGCATTGAACATTGAAGAGAGCCTGGAAACCCTGCGCTACAACCAAGTGGTACTCGCCACCGATGCAGATGTGGATGGAATGCACATTCGCTTGTTGCTTATCACCTTCTTTTTACAATTCTTTCCGGATCTTGTGAAGAACGGACATCTATATATTTTGCAAACACCACTTTTCCGTGTGAGAAATAAAAAAGAGACTATCTATTGCTATTCAGATAGAGAAAAGCAGGAAGCAATGAACAAACTGTCACCCAATCGCCCCAACCCTAAAGGGAGAAATACAGAGGACGAAAACACAAACGCAAAATCTGAAGACGGAGGGCAAATAGCACCCTTTAGGGCGGAGGGCAAGTCCTCCCTTGAAATAACACGATTCAAAGGATTGGGAGAAATTTCTCCCGATGAATTCAAGAATTTTATTGGTGAAGACATGCGTCTGGAGCCGGTGATCATTGACAGTAAAACAAAGATTGATCAACTGCTATCCTATTATATGGGCAAGAACACGCCTGAGAGACAGGAGTTCATTATTGATAACTTGAGAGTGGAGAAGGACCTGGTGAATGAAGAAGCAATATAAGATTGTTTGCTCCGTAGGAGCATAATATTAATAGAAAAGATAAATAATCAGAAAGGTGCTCCGTAAGGAGTACAACAATAATGGCGAATACATACACACAATTATATACGCACATTGTTTTTGCAGTAAAAGGACGCGCAAGCATTATTCATAATGACATTAAAGATAAAATTTACAAATATATTTCAGGAATCATTTCAAAGCAGAATCAGAAATTATATATCATTAATGGAATGCCTGACCATATTCATATTTTAGTAAGCATGAAGCCTAATCTTGCATTATCTGATTTGGTTAAGGAAATTAAGGAACATTCAACGAAATTTATTAATAATGAAAAATTAGTCAAAGGGAAATTCTATTGGCAGGAGGGATTTGGTGGGGTTTCTGTTTCGCATTCTCAATTGGATGTTGTGATAAATTATATCAAGAACCAGGAAGAACATCACAAAAGAAAGACATTCAAGGAAGAATACATGGAGATGCTAAAAAAATATTGTATAGATTATAAGGATGCTTATTTGTTTGAATGGATGGAGGAATAATGTTTCGCTCCTCTGGAGCGGGGAATTGTATTTTTGGTTGTTGCTATTAATGTTAAGTCCCTCCGGGACTGACAGCCGGAAGTAAAAGACATTTTGCTCCAGAGGAGCAAAATATTAATAGAAAGAAGTAGAATTGGGCATATTGCTCCATAGGAGCAAAACAAATTGAACGAAATGAAGGGTCTGAAATATATAGTTATTGCGATTTGTTTCGGGTTTCCTTCTTGTAATGTAACAAATGAAAAGATTGACATAAAACTATTAAAATCTGATAATGTTGGAAATATACCTTTTGCGATGTATAAAAACAACATTGATACCATGTATCAAGTGTTGACAAAAGGTGAAATTAATTTATCGAAGGAAGGAGATACCTTGACAAGTTATTTCCTTAATCAAAAAGAAAAAATTTGTGAAATAAAATTCAAGGGATTTATGTGTTGCTACAAGTAAGACGTTTTTTAATTCAGATACAATTATTGAAAAAGAGTTTTTTGATACTGATGTTCTATCTAAATTGGAATATAAGTTTCAATTTAAATACGATGAAATTGAAAAAATTAAGTTCGGAAAATATATTTTGATTCAAATGGTCTTTCAACAAAAGAAATATGGTATTGGATAAACAAACAGGATACCATTAAATTTAATTATATCGCGAGATAAATTTTATTTAGAATTATGGCAAAGAAAAAAAATAAACCGGGAAAACCGAAGAGAGAGAAACTCTTTAAGAAAAAGCATTCCGATTCTCCCGCTCTCTCGCTCTCCGCTTCAAAAGGAAAGGGAGAAACGGAGAAAGGGGGAAACGGGGAAGCCCTCGACAATGTCACGCATGTAGACGGCATGTACCAGAATTGGTTTTTGGAATATGCTTCGTATGTAATTCTGGAGCGCGCGGTGCCGTATGTGGAGGATGGATTGAAGCCCGTTCAGCGCAGGATATTGCATGTGTTGTGGGAGTTGGAAGATGGTCGCTATAATAAGGTAGCCAACATTATAGGTCAGACAATGAAGTATCACCCTCATGGTGATGCGAGTATTGGCGATGCGTTTGTACAGATAGGACAAAAAGATCTGCTCATTGACACACAGGGTAACTGGGGAAACATTCTTACAGGAGATAGGGCAGCAGCTCCACGTTATATTGAAGCGCGTCTTTCCAAATTTGCGATGGATGTGCTGTATGCCCCGAAAGTTACTCAGTGGCAGCAGAGTTATGACGGAAGAAACAAAGAACCCGTTTTTCTTCCTGCAAAATTTCCGTTGCTGCTCGCCATGGGTGTGGAAGGTATTGCGGTGGGACTTGCCTGCAAAATGCTACCTCATAATTTCATTGAACTTATTGACGCAAGCATATCTATCCTGCAGGGAAGAGGAAAAAAAATCTATCCCGATTTCCCTACCGGTGGAATGTCGGATTTTTCAGATTACAACGATGGAAAACGTGGCGGAAGAATACGCGTGCGTGCCAAGATATCTCAACTCGATAAAAAAACATTGGTGATAAACGAAATTCCTTTCGGCACAACTACTACCTCTCTCATCGAGTCCATTATCGCGGCAAATGACAAAGGAAAAATAAAGATCAAAAAAGTAGAAGACAATACTTCCGAGAATGTAGAGATACAGATACAACTTTCGGCAGGAGTTTCTCCGGATGTTACGATGGACGCTCTTTATGCGTTTACAGATTGTGAAATTGCTATTTCTCCAAACGCCTGCATTATTGAGGAGGAGAAACCAAAGTTCATTGGGGTAAGCGAGATATTGAAAATTTCTACTGACCGAACACTTGGTATTTTAAAAGCCGAACTCGAAGTCCAGAAGGCGGAGTTGCTGGAAAATTTGCATTTCTCTTCGCTCGAAAAAATATTCATTGAAAAGAAAATATACCGGGACATTGAGACCTGCGAAACATGGGAAGAGGTTATGGAAGCTATTGATAAAGGATTGAAGCCCTATAAGAAGCAATTTGTGAGGGAGGTTACCCATGAGGATATTCTCCGACTTACAGAGATCAAGATCAAGCGCATTTCAAAATTTGATAAGAAGAAAGCGGATGAAGATATTAAAGATCTGGAAAAGAAGATCGCCCAGACAAAACATAACCTTGCGAACCTTACAGAATTCGCAGTTGATTACTTCAAAAACTTAAAGGAGAAATACGGAAAAGGCAGGGAGCGCAAGACGGAGATCAAACAATTTGATACCATCGTAGCAACGCGTGTTGCGGCAAACAATGTTAAGCTCTACGTGAACCGCGAAGAAGGCTTTGCCGGTTCCAGTATGCGCAGCGATGAGTTCGTATGCAATTGTTCAGACATAGATGACATCATCGTTTTTGCCGGGGATGGTAAAATGAGAATAATTAAGGTGACAGACAAAGCATTTGTCGGGAAGGACGTACAATACATTGGCGTGTTTAATAAAGAAGATGACCGTACGGTATATCACATGATCTACCGCGATGGATTGAAAGGTAATGTGTATGTGAAGCGATTCAGCATTAAGGGTGCGATACGCGATAAGGAATATGTGCTTACCCGCGGAAATGAAAATTCAAAGGTGCATTACCTGAGTGTAAATCCCAACGGAGAAGCCGAAGTTATAACGGTGATCCATAAAGAGAAACTTCACCTCAAAAAAATAAAATTTGATTTCAACTTCGGAGAGTTGGACATCAAAGGCAGGGATGCGGTTGGAAATATCCTTACTAAAAATCCTGTTAAGAAAGTAGAGCAGAAGAATAAAGGCGAAGCTACTGCTGCCGCCATCAAAATATGGTTTGACGAGACGGTACACCGCATCAACAGGGATGAGCATGGTAAATACATCGGTGAATTCTCAGGAGATGATCAGATTCTTACCATCACGAAAAAAGGATTCTTCGAACTGCACACCTTTGACCTCAGTGAACATTTTGATGAGGGAATAGTGCTGATCGAAAAATTCATGCCGGTCAATCCTGTGTCGGTTGTTCATTATGATGCGGAGGACAAGTGCTATTATGTGAAGCGCTTCATGATCGAATCAGGAAAGAAAACACGTATCATTTCTGAGACGGAGGGATCTTCCGTTGAAGCAGCTTCCAATGATGCAAACCCCGTTGCTGAAATTATTTTTGGAAAGAATGATGGAGTTCAGCCAAGAAACAAGAAAATGAACCTTGCCGAGTTCATAGACGTGAAAGGAGCGAAGGCAAAGGGAAATAAACTGACGGATTATAAGGTGAAAGAAGTGAATATGCTTTCTTCAGAACCAGAAACTGAGAAGAATACAAAGGCAGAAGGCAAAAGCGAGAAGGCAGAGGTTAAACAGTCATCAGTCAGCAGCAAGAAACCAGAGGCTGCTATTTCAAAGACAAAAAAGGGAGTTAAGGATATTGGTCCCCGTGTAATTGAATTTGAAATCGTACCCAAGAAAAAGGAGAGTGTAAAGGAATTTACCCTCGAAAAGAAGAAGGATAAGGTTGAAAAAAAGGATAAAAAAGGAAAATCTGCAAAAAAGAAGAGTAAAGGCGGAAAGAACCAGATGAAGTTATTTTGATCAAAGCGTTACCATTGATCAATACTGGGATTTGCCATTAGAATTTGTTTTTTTACTTGTTTGTGTAAGATACCTCAATAGTATGAAAAAAGGTGTAGGATTTTATTCCTCCGCCTTTATTTTTTGGCGACTACTTCGGGTTTTATTTAACTATTTTTGTCGGACAATAATGTAAAATTATATATACAACGATTGTCTATAAATAAAAAATACAAAATAGCATTTTTGATACCATATCCTCTGGGTGTTGCTCCCAGTCAGCGATTCAGGTTTGAGCAGTATATTTCGCTCTTAAACGAACATGGATATGAAACAGTTTTTTTTCCGTTTATAAATCATAAAATTAATTCACTCTTATATTCAAATAGTTTTTTTTTAAAAAAATCTATTTATCTCATGGTTGCATTTTTAAAAAGATTTATCGATGTGTTTAAGATCAAAAACTATGATGCAGTTTATTTGTCGCGAGAATCCTGTTTTTTTGGCCCCCCGATCTTTGAATATATTATTTTCAAAATATATAAGAAAAAAGTAATGTTTGATTTTGATGATGCAATTTGGCTGCCAAATTTCTCGGAAGCAAACAGGATGTGGAGGTGGTTGAAGTACCCGGGAAAAACGAATTTCTTTTTAAAAAATGCTTTTGTTGTTATTGCCGGAAATAAGTACCTCGCAGCTTATGCCAAAAAGTTTAATCGAAATGTAAATATTATACCTACCACTATTGACACTTTGTATCACGCTAATAATAAAACTCGCCACAATAGAGATAAAATAATAATAGGATGGACTGGCTCGGAAACAACAATCAAATATTTTGAGCGGGAAAAAGAAATGATCTTTGCTATGATAAAAAAATACCCGAATTCTCTGGAATTCAGAGTGATATCAAATAAACCATCTGTTTTAAAACACGATCAGATAACTTTTGTGGCATGGAACAAGGAAACAGAAGTGGAAGATGTAGCGGCATTTGATATTGGAATTATGCCGCTTCCCGATGATGAATGGGCGAAAGGTAAATGCGGATTTAAAGGATTGCAGTATATGTCGTTAGGTATACCTGCTGTTGTCTCGCCCGTAGGAGTTAATAAGATCGGAAGA
>SCSP01000183.1 GCA_004297845.1 Bacteroidota bacterium
CAAAAAAACAGATACGCCTTACTTTTAAGGAAATGGCTTGGCAACATGAATGATATCGATTTAGAAATAAATGAAGCAGAAAAAACAAGGGACCTTATCTATGAGATGTTTTAAGACTCATCAAATATTTAAGGTAATAAATAAAATGATACTTATTAATTCCAGTAACCCAAAAATACGTCCATACACATCTGAAACCAAATGGAATTATCTTATAAAACAGATGATTCCATCGATCATCGGAAAAAATTTTAAAAGCTTTGACATCAAACTTCTTCATGTCTCTATTATATCTGATCAGTTTTTTAAACCAAATACGGGCTTCCCGAACGGCTTTCGCAGAAGGAGTAATAGTAAATATTCCAATGATAAATTGATGTAAGAATACTTCTCGCTCAGTAAAAGGAATGCCAAAATCGTAAAGCAAAAGCCGGTGCATAACCGCATACCTGTCTTTTGACTGATGACTGAATTTAATGGTGACGCTTTGCTGACCCCTTCTGTAAAAATACAAAGGCTCATTTAGATTTGCAAAAGTGACAATTTTCATCGCATCATACCAATACTTCCAATCTTGTCCCACTTTAAATGTCTCATCGTAATATAAGTTGTGCTTCCTAATCGTATCTAAGCGCATTAATACGGTTCCGTGAGACAAAGTAGCAAGCCAAATCATCCCTGCTTTTATTTCTTTATCATCCATTTTATATTCCCACACTCCATTTTCATGATCCATCAATTTCATTGCTGAACCACAAATATCGATGTTCGGATTCTTTTCGAGAAAATCAAAAAGTTTTTCCAGCCTTTTCGGATGAGAGACATCGTCCCCATCCATTCTTGCCACATATTTCCCACGGGCAACTTGCAATCCTTTATTAAGAGAAGCCGCAAGCATTAAATTGTTTTCATTCCTGATAATTTTAATTCTAAGATCGCTGAAGCTTTGAATTATAGAAAGCGTATTGTCTGTTGAAGCATCATCCACAATAATAAATTCAAAATCCCGGAAGGTCTGATTTAGGATCGAGTCAATAGCCTCCCCTATATATTTTTCAACATTATAGACAGGCATTAAAACCGAAATGACAGGTGCGCTCATTTACTTACTTTGAATACTTTTGATGATTACTCTTCACAAATTTACTGATAAACCTGCACATGGAATTAGTGTTCGCCACCAACAACAGGCACAAGATCGAAGAAGTCAGGCGGTTGCTGAAGAATAATGTTCGGTTGTTGAGTCTGGAAGATATTAATTGCAACGAGGAATTACCCGAAACCGGAAACACGCTGGAGGCAAATGCCAGCCAGAAGGCAAGATATGTTTATGAGAAATTTGGAATGAGTTGTTTTGCGGATGATACAGGTCTTGAAATTGAAGCTTTGAACGGAAGGCCGGGAGTGTATTCCGCACGATATGCATGTGAAGAAAAACCCTTCGACAAGCTCAGGGTAACAAGTACGGAAAAGAACATTAAAAAGGTATTGGAAGAATTGAAGGGAATTCAGAATAGGAAGGCTGATTTTAAAACAATTATATCATTGATAATCAATAATAAACAGTATTTATTTGAAGGTATAGTAAATGGCACCATTTCAACCGAATTAAAGGGTAATAAGGGTTTTGGATACGATCCCATTTTTATTCCGCTCCCCTCTCCCGGAGGAGACGGCTGCCGTCAGGTAGGGAGCGCGACTCGGGGGGTTAGGTCTTTCGCTGAAATGTCACTTGAGGAAAAGAATAAAATGAGTCATCGCGCTGTGGCTGTAAAAAAATTGACAACTTTTCTGAGATCCATTTAGGGTTGGGGCATTTTATCTGAATACTTCCTCTATGGCATTTCCATAAAGTTCTGTCTTGGAAATGCCTGCATATTCCGCCTGTTGGGGGAGCAAACTGCGTTCGGTCATACCGGGGATGCTGTTCACTTCCAGCAGGTAAAGTTTGCCCTGCTTAATGATGTAGTCAATACGGATCATGCCTTTGCAGCCCAGAATTTTGTAGATATACTCACTCAGGTTCTTACACTCCGCCTCTATAACTATCGGGATTCTGGCAGGCGTGATCTCCTCGGTGGCTTTATCAATATACTTCGCGTGAAAATCAAATATCTCGGTCTTGAAAACTATCTCGGTAATGGCCAGCGCTTTTATTTTCCCCTTGTACCTGATCACACCGCAGGTAATTTCGATTCCTTCTATGAACTCCTCTATAATAACATCTTCCCCTTCTTTTAACCCTTTTTCAACCGCAATCATTAACTCATTTTTATGTTTAACCTTAGATGCTCCCAGGCTCGATCCTCCTTCATTGGGCTTTACAAAACAGGGAATTGATATCTTGGCAAGGATATCATCAGCGGTGACCTTGTCCTTTTTACTTACCACAATGGATCGGGCTGTGTTCACTCCATAGCGGCTAAGCGTTGCCACTGTAAATGACTTACTGAATGTCAAAGCCGATTGCACAACTCCGCTGGAAGTATAAGGTATGCCAATCATGTCAAAATAACCTTGCAGTTTGCCATCTTCGCCAGGGGTGCCGTGCAATGCCATAAATGCACAGTCAAATTTTATCTTCTTCCCTCCTATCGTTGCAGAGAAATCGTTCTTGTCTATGGGATATTCCTTCTCATCCATGGAAAGCGCCCATTTATCTTTCGTCAGAATGACCTTAAAGCAATTGTATTTATCTGGGTCAAGGTGCTTCATCACCTGGTCCGCACTCTGAAGCGAGATCACCGCTTCACCTGAGTACCCGCCTGTAACAACTGCGATGTTTTTCTTCATAGAATTTTTCTGATGCTTGTTCGTTGTACAGGGCAAATGTATGGACTTTACTGCTCCTCCAAGAGGGATAATTCATACATTTGTTCCCGACAGATGCCGGGATTAATTTCTGTCCCGATCGTATGGGGATGGCGAAACCATGAAAGACATCATACTCTTTTTAAAAAGTAAGCGGTTCAGGGTCCATTTTATCATTTCTGTTTTGGTTGGAGGGTTTATTCTATGGATATCTTTCAAATTTCTCAATGTTTATACTCACCATGGAGAAGCCATCGTTGTGCCTGATTTTGCAAACGTAAAGATTACAGAAATAGACGGATTTATAGCTGATAAGAATCTCAAATACCAGATTATTGATTCTGTGTTTGATTCCAAAGTTTCCCCGGGAGTTGTGATAAAGCAGGACCCGGAAGAGAATTCGTCCGTCAAGCAAAATAGAACCATCTATCTCACCGTTAGCGCAAAACTGCCTCCCTTAGTTAAAATGCCAAATGTGGTGGATGCATCCATGCGGCAGGCTCTGGCAATGCTTGAATCTTATGGGCTGAAGGTTGGCAAACGGAATTATATGTCCGATCCCTGTGTGAACTGTGTGCTCGCACAATCCATGAAAGGAAAAAAAATTGAACCCGGAACCATGATTCCAAAAGGAAGTGTTATAGACCTGACGCTTGGACAAGGACAGGACGGGGAAAAGATCAATATTCCCTGCCTCTTGGGCTTATCCCATCAAGAAGCAACAGACAAGATCGCGGAAAGCGGATTCAGCGAGGGATCGGTAAATTGCGTTGACTGCAAAACAAACGCAGACAAGGAAAAAGCAAAAGTGTTTAAGCAAAACCCTACCTGCTCATCCGATATTATGCTGAATCCCGGAAGCAGCATTGATCTTTACACAAGTATAAAAGCCAAGTTAATGACAGCGGACACAAGTTCAATTTATGATGAAAAATAGACCAGTACAAAGTAATAAGTATCAAATATCAAGAGGGGCGCTTGCCGTTTTTAGCTGCCTGCTGTCCTCTTCCTCATTATTATCTCAGGAAGTATTGACGGATTTGACTACAAACCCTGTAATTACAAAAAAATATTCTCAACGGCAAACATCGAGCGACAAACACCAATTCACTACTCTTGATACCATTCAGCTCCCTTTCCTCGATGATTTCTCCAAAGAAGATATTTATCCCGATGCTGCACTTTGGCTCGACAGTAACATTTACATCAACCGCGATTATCCTATTCAGCCACCAACATTAGGAGCAGCAACATTTGACGGAGTAAGCAAATCCGGTTGTCCATACGATACCACACTGACCAACAACGGTGCCTCCCTTCCTGCGGATATCTTAACATCCAAACCGATTAATCTGGCGTTGATTCCCGCAGATTCTGTTTATCTCACATTCTACTGGCAGGCAGAAGGCAGAGGAAACGACCCTGAAGCAAGCGATACGCTGCTGCTTGACTTTTTCAACCCAACTACACAGCTATGGGCAAACATCTGGTACAAAAAAGGATACAATCCAAGTTCCTCTGATACAGTATTCCGCCTTGTTTCTATTCCCATTACCGATCCTGCTTATCTTAAAAATGCTTTTCAATTTCGCTTCCGGAACAAAGCAACCATTTCAGGAAACGTGGATCACTGGCACATTGATTATGTATTGCTGGACAAGAACAGGAATATGGGAGATACCATCTTCAGCGATGTGGCATTTGCCTACAACTGCCGTTCTCTTTTAAAAAACTATTATGCTATGCCCTGGAGACAATATCAGGCTTCTGAAATGAAAACAAACCTGGATTTTTTTATCCGAAACAACGATACCATTCAAAAGAATACTTCTTTCGATTATGAGATATACGATAATACCGGTGGGACAGAAGCGACTTATTCCGGTGGAAGCAATAACTGCAAACCATATATCACAGACGGCTACTGGGATTACCCTCCCATCAGCAATCCTCAGATAGGTACAACGCCTTATTCATATCCAACACTGACAGATATTGCATCATTTTCGATTGAATGTGCTTTGGGTACAACATTGAACGACAAAGACAAATGGAACGATACACTTCGCTTCAAACAAAATTTTCATAACTATTATGCGTACGATGACGGAACGATGGAAGCGGGATATGGATTAAATGTATATGGCGGGCAAATGGCTTATAAGTTCTCCCTTAACACGCAAGATACACTTGTTGCAGTTCAAATGCTTTTCAACTGGATAGCGCCCAAAGTAAGCTATCGCCAGTTTAAGATACGCGTATGGGCCGATGCAGGAGGAATTCCCGGAACGGTGATCTACGAGGATACATTGGTCTCTCCAAAATATCAATACCAATTTCATGATGATTGGGGCAACCTGACTAATATGTTCTACCCCTACAAACTTACCACACCACAGCCGCTGAGCGGAATATTTTATGTGGGACTGGTACAGTATTGCTGCAACGGCAACAACGAACTGCTGAACATTGGTTACGACAAGAACACCAACTCCGCAAGCAAAATGTTCTACGATGCAGGAAACGGATGGACTCCAACCGCACTTGCTCAAAAAGGTTCATGGATGATACGGCCGGTGTTCGGAGATACAGCGGGAGTATTAAGCGTACAGGAAAATATCATTTCTTCTTTCAAGATTTTTCCGAATCCTTCAAACGGACAGTTCAAGGTTCAAAGCAAGATGGCAGACGTAAGATGGCAGATGGCAGATGTGTACAATGTGTTCGGAGAGAAAATCTATTCGGTCATTAATTCATCCGATCATTCATTCATTGATTTGAATGACAAGTCAAATGGAATTTACTTCCTGCGGATTACAGATGAGAAAGGAGCCACACATTCTCAGAAACTTATCCTGACAAAATAATACCCAGGGTTGTTGAATTCTAACAACAGGGTGTTTAAAAGCCCTTAAAAATCAAGACATCTGAGCTTTCAGATGACTGAACTTTGCAAGAAAAGAAACGCTATGCAATTACTCAGTCATTT
>SCSP01000184.1 GCA_004297845.1 Bacteroidota bacterium
AAGGAATTAATTTCAAAATAACACGCTCAACCAGAAAGAACTGCATCATCAAAGAAATAACCGTTTCCGATAAAGGGAAACAATATTTCTTTTGCGAAAACGTAAAAGCATATAAGCGCAAAGACCTCGAAAACTTTTTCATCGGGAATAACCTCGAGGTCGTACATTTGCTGGGCGATTACGGACTGAGGCCTTTTGACGAAAACACCTCGGACCGGCTGATTCTCATAGGAAGGAAAAAATGACGAACTATATTTTATACGCAGTGCTTTTTGCAGGGGTCATAGCCAGCGGCAGCGTTGTGCTTTTTACCAGAATAAACAGCAAAACACTCAAACTGATTTTATCGTTTAGCGGAGCGTACCTCTTCGCGATTACGATCCTGCATCTTATTCCTGAGATATATGAAAGCGCTTCTGCCAAGATTGGAGTTTATGTGCTGGCGGGATTTCTCCTGCAGATATTTATAGAATTTTTTTCTGAAGGCATTGAACACGGGCATATACACATTCATAAACAGGCAGAGTCCGCCTTTCCGCTGACGATGATGCTCGCTCTTTCCGTACACTCCTTTCTTGAAGGTATGCCTCTGGCAGGAGAATGGAGCGAAACCAAACAATCGCTGCTCATTGGAATCGTTCTGCACAACATACCCATTGCCATTGCCCTGATGAGCATGCTCATGCAGTCACATATTTCAAATGTAAAGGCATTTTCCTGGCTCATCGTATTTGCGCTGATGACACCGCTTGGAACAATCACAAACACGTTCATCGGGGAATCAATTTCAATAGAAGGTTTCAGCGAAAAGATAATGGGAATGGTGATCGGAATTTTCCTTCACATTTCCACCACCATACTTTTTGAGTCGGGAGATGAACACCGCTTCAATCTGGTAAAATTCGCAACGATTGTTGCAGGAATGGGTTTGGCAATCCTGTTTATTTGATCGCTTCCAGCGCCTTTTTGATTCCGTCAAAATTCGGATAATCACCGGGAGCGGGAAGAACTTCCGCAAAAACTACATTTCCATTCTTGTCAATCACGAACGAAGCGCGTTTTGCAACGCCTTTATAACCAACACTGAATGATTCATTTACCACCTCGTACGCTTTGATAGCTTCTTTATTAAAATCGGAAAGGAGCTGAAAATTAATATTGTTTGCTTCCCTGAATTTTCCCAGAGAGAACAACATATCCACAGAAATGCCGAACACCTGTGCATTCATTCCGTTGAACGTGGCAAGTTCATCGCGTGTCTGACACATTTCTTTGGTACATACTCCTGTAAATGCCGCAGGAAAGAAAAGAAGAACTACGTTCTTACCTTTTAATCCTTCTAAAGAAACCATGTTCTTATCCTGGTCCGGAAGGTTGAAGTTAGGCGCTTTTTGTCCGATAGTGATTGGCATAATGGAGGTGTTTTAAATGTTATTTGTTTAATAATTTCAGGGGCGAAGTTAAACTGTTTTTGATCCAAAATATTATTCAACATTCTTTGCATGAACGATTTTTTAATAGATATTTGCCCCCATTGTCAAAAACATAAAAATCAACTATTAAAATTTATATCCATGGCAGTTTTAACCGGAAAAAAAGCGCCTTCTTTCAAAGCAAAGGCAGTAGTTAGCGGAGGAGAAATAGTCGAAAATTTTTCTCTTGACCAATACCTTGGAAAGAAATACGTGATTCTTTTCTTTTACCCGAAAGACTTTACATTTGTATGCCCTACCGAGCTTCATGCTTTCCAGGATCGCCTGAACGAATTTGAAAAGC
>SCSP01000185.1 GCA_004297845.1 Bacteroidota bacterium
ACGAAATTATATTTTATAAATCCAAACGCTCTGATCGCTGGTGGATGGAAGTTCCGTATCCCTCCCAGAAAAAATTAAAGTTCGAAAGACACTGCTTGGTTCCCTGTTCCTACAAAGATTACGAAGCCGCAACACGGGAAGAAGTGCCCGACCGATGGTGGCAGTCATACCAGAAATTGATCAGCTGATACCCGGTTTTCACTTATACACCAACATACAAAGTCCGGATAGTAACTTATTCCGTAACTTTAACTCCCGGAAGGTCGTCTTAGGCATAGTTGTTGCCTTTCCTTCATCAAAAAAAACCGAATGGAAAAACAGTTGCCGGTCAGCTTATTTGCCATCTTCATTTTCCTCGGATGTTCAGGGTTGTTTGCACAATCTGCAGACCCAAAGAAGGGCGGAGATAATTCTGCATTGGCCACGCTGGATTCCACCAACCTTCCAATCGTATTTATCAATACAAATTTCCAAGCCATTGTGGATGAACCCAAAATTACTGCCGGCATGGCGATTATTGACAAAGGATATAATCTGATGAATCATATTACTGACACTAATTTTACATACTACGGAAATGTCGGAATTGAACAGCGAGGTTCCATTTCCCAGCAATGGTGGTGGACTCAAAAAAGTTATGCTGTTGAAACACATGATTTGTTGGGTAATGACACGGATGCGGTAATCATCGGAATGCCAAAAGAAAACGATTGGGTTTTGTATGGACCCTTTAATGAGTCAACCCTGATGCGAAATGTTCTTTCTTATCAATTAGCCCGGGAATTGGGCTACTGGGCTCCGCGCACCAAGTATTGCGAAATGATGCTGAAGACAGGCTTTACCTGGAAGTACAATGGGGTATATGTGATGACAGAAAAAATAAAGCGCGGTAAAAACAGAGTCGACATTTCAAAATTGGATATGGACGACAATGCGGGCGATTCTCTCTCAGGCGGATATATTGTTGCAGTCGATCAAAACATTAACGCCTCTGACAGCGGTTGGTTTTCGAAGCATCCGCAAAGCGCAAATCTTTTTTTTACCTATAAATATCCAAAGGGAGATATAATTACTGTACAGCAAAAAACATATATTCAGGCGTATGTGGATAGTTTTGAAAACGCATTGTCCGGTGTTAATTTTTCAAACCCTGTAACCGGATTCAGGAAGTTTATTGAACCCTTTACATTCATGGATTTCTTTTTCATCCAGGAGATGAGTAAAAATATTGATGCATACAAGCGAAGCTCTTATTTGTACAAAGATAAATTCAGCGATGGAGGAAAACTTAATGCGAATCCGCACTGGGATTACAACTCAGCCTGGGAAGTAAAATTGGGTGGCTGCGAACCCTTTGCGGCAGATACCGGATGGACCTACCCCTTGACCTGCTGGATACACGGTACAAACTATCCCGTTCCATTCTGGTGGAAACGGTTGTTGCAGGACACCCTATACGTCAGAGATATGAAATGCAGATGGACACAGTTGCGTTCAACTACACTGAGCACAGCCAATATTTATCATATTATGGATAGCGTTGCCAACTATGTTTCGCCTGCAAGCACAAGGCATTATTCGCAATTCAACCTGACTTTAAACTACCAAACAGAGGTCAACAATCTGAAAACATGGATAGGAAAACGCCTTGCCTGGATGGATGCTAATATGCCCGGCAATTGTTGGAACACGGGCACCTCTGAATCAAGCAGATTTGAAAATTCAGTGAGCGTTTATCCTAACCCTTCTTTTGGAAAGTATAATGTGCAAAGCTTAATTTCAAAAATTCAAAAAATAGAAGTATCCGATATTTTTGGGAGGCACATTCAATCTTTACCTGTTAAAGGGGAGGTAGCGGCTATTGACATTTCAAGCCATCCCCGCGGGGTTTATTTTCTGAAATGTTATTTAGATGCGGGAAGCCTTTCCCTGAAAGTTGTAAAAATTGATTAGTAACTATTTAGTTTTCAATCTAATACAAAGTATGTAAAAATTTGACTTTTAATGGTCGAATTACGACCTTTGGTAAAAATAATGAAGTCGGACAGAGGCAACCTTTTGTAAATCTTACGTCATACAAGCGATATGCGATGAAGGAGGAGAATAAAGATCCGTTATTTGAAATAATTGAAGGTTGCGTTAAGGGCGACAGTAAATGCCAGCAGATCATTTATCAGAAGTTTTACGGAAAAATGCTGGGCGCCTGCATGAGATACTCAAAAAACAGGGAGGAAGCCAAGGATATTCTGCAAGATGGTTTTATAAAAGTGTTCATAAACATAAAATTATATAGAGGAAGCGGTTCTTTTGAAGGATGGATACGGAAAGTAATAATTAACACAGCGCTCGATTATATACGAAAGAACAAACAATTGATTCAATATGCGGATTCTGACTATGTAGAAGAAAACGCGGAAGACCCTTCGGCTACGCTCGGGGTGACAAAAGAAGAAGATAGCAGCGAATATAGTAACATCAGCATGGACGAGATTATGAAAGCAGTTCAACAATTACCTGCAGCCTACCGCACCGTGTTCAACCTGTTCGTGGTGGATGGTTTTTCGCACCAGGAAATTGCAACGCAGCTGGGCATCAATATAGGAACCTCAAAATCAAATTTATCAAAAGCAAAAATGAATTTAAAAAAATATTTTCGAATACTTTAAAAGCGCATAAAACTTTGTAAAAATGCAAACCCGGTTCGAACAACATATAAAGAACTCACTCGAAAACTTTGAGGCGGAATACAATCCTGCCGACTGGTCTGATCTGAAAAATAGGTTGAGCAAAGCAAATGCAGGCAAGCCATCCAACATAGGCAAAGGATTGATGATCGCTGCTTCCGTGATCGCAATATCGGGTGCAATCTATTATTTCAGCGCTTCAGGAACGGCAAATATTGATAATCCGGTTAAGAAAACGCAAAATGTAATTGCCAAAGATGCAAACAAAAATCCGGTTCAGCAGGTGGAGATTAAAGACAAACAGGCATCCGTTAAAAATGAGAATAATGAAAAAGAAAGTGCACCGGTACTGAACAATACTTCAGAACAAAAAACGATTTCGTCTGAAAAGTCAGAAAAGCCAGTTGTCGTAAACACTATTGAAAATAAAACTTCTGTTCAGGAACAGAGGCAAAACCCTGCTGAACAACTTCCCGCTTCGAATGTTTCAGTTTTAAGCGCTGCTTTCCGTGCCGACATAAATAAAATTTGCGAGGGATCTCCGGTTCAGTTTATTGCTGACAAAAACGATGCTCCATGCGCCTATAAATGGTATTTTGGAGACGGGGAGTCTTCTGCAGAACAAAACCCCCGACATACTTTTGCTGAAGCCGGAACCTATACTGTAAAACTTCGTGTTATTTCTGTTCAGGATAAAAAGCAGATCGAGCAAAAAAATAGTGTAACTGTGGCGGCAGCGCCATCCGTTCAAATGAATTATTCTGTCTCGGAGGATAATAGCCTGCTCATTAATTTTGAGGCCGATGCGGATAAAGAGGTTGATTGGAAATGGGATTTTGGCGACAGGCAAATAGCTTCTGTGCAAAATCCTGCACATACTTACAGTAAAAGAGGAAATTATAAAGTTATAGTAACGGCAAAAAATTCTGCAGGATGCTCAGTCGTTATTAACAGAGAGGTGAATTTGAAACTTGATCTTCTTGCTCCAAATGCATTTAGTCCCGATGGTAACGGAGTGAATGATACCTGGATGCCAGTAGCATTGCTGAAAGGAGATTACCTATTTACCCTTACCATTTCCGATAAAACAGAAAATGTAGTTTTCGAAACTTCTGATAAAAATCGTTCCTGGGACGGGCAAAATGCTAAAGCAGGAGATACGTTTATCTGGAGAGTTGTTGTGAAAGACAAAAATGGAGACGAAACTATAGATCAAGGACTAATTACGATTTCAGAATAAAAAAATATTATATCTTTAAATGTCTATCCATTTTCCCATAAAAAATTCACTCTTAACAAACTGCCGGCTTCAACAAGAAACATACATATATCAGTCATGTGAATATCATCAGATAATACCGAATAAATTCAAACATAATAAACACCTTTAAAGTCAAAACATAATAACATGAAAAAATTAGTTTTAACTGTCCGTGTGAAAAAGATTTTTTATTCATTTTCACTATTGGTATTCTTGGTTTTATCTAAAATACCTTCTTACGCTCAGGTTCAGCCTTCCTGCACAAACATGGGTTTTGAATCGGGCAATTTTACCGGATGGATTGGCACAGGCGGTACATCTGCGATAACCTGTGGCGCAGCTGCCGCTCTATATCCTGTTTATACTCCCGGTACTGCAGGTTTGCCCTCTGTGCACCATACCATCATGAACGGGGGTACAGATCCCTGCGGTGGATTTCCTTGTGTTTCTCCTCTCGGTAATTTCTCGGTAAGAATGGGCGAGGGCACAGTAAATGGTTTCGGAGGAGCAGATATGCAACAAACCTTTATGGTTTCTACCTCCAATGCAAATTTTCTGTATTACTATGCTGTGGTGATACAGGACGCAAACTCCCCGCCTCATCCGCCAAACGAGCAGCCCTTTTTTCTGGCAGAAATATATGACCAGTATGGAAACCTGATTCCTTGCGGGAACCATTTGGTTGTTGGCGGTCCCGGCATTCCCGGTTATACACTTTCCACAACTTGCTTCACCGATGTATATTACAAACCATGGACAGCGGTAAGCGCTGATCTGACTCCATACATTGGGACTTCAGTTACCATAAAATTCATAGTGGGGGATTGTTGTAAGGGCGGGCATTATGCGTATGCTTACGTTGATGCAAAATGTTCTCCTGTGATTACCATGGTGAATGATACCATTTGTCAGGGGCAATCAACCGTCATTACAGCAGCTTCAGGGTATAGCAGTTATCAATGGAGTACAGGAGGAACCGGCCCATCTATTACGGTTTCTCCCGGTGCAACTACAACTTATTCAGTTACACTGGGAAATGTGGCGGGCACTTGTCAATCGGTGGTTCCGGTTACTGTACATGTGTTGCCTATTCTCCCTTTACAAGTTACACCTGTAAACGCCAATTGCAGCGCCTGCAATGGCAGCGCTACTTTGACGCCACTCAGCGGAAACTATTCGTATATATGGAGTACCGGTCAAACCACACTCTCTGTCACTGGCTTATGTCCCGGAACTTATACTGTTCTGGCAAATTCGTCAACAGGATGTAACAGTACTGCCACAGTTACTATAACGAGTGGCGGAAGCATAACAACAGCCACTACACAAACTAACGCAACCTGTGCGGTGCCGGGCAGTGCTACAGTTACCACAAGCGGAGGCACAACCCCCTACACGTATCTGTGGAGCAACGGGCAAACCGCTTCCACTGCTTCCAATTTATCAGCAGGAAGTTATTCAGTAATAATTACGGATGCCAATGGTTGTTCCTCCACTCAGGCAGTAATCATTACCGGAACCTTATTTCCGATAGCTCAATTCAGTACAAATCCGGTTTGTTTGGGCACCCCTACGCAATTTACAGACCAAAGCACAGGCTCTCCCACAAGCTGGAGCTGGGATTTTGGAGACGGAAATACCGCCACACAACAAAGCCCATCGCATACTTTTGCCGCAGCAGGGACCTATAGTGTAACGCTGATAGTTACCAATGCAAACGGCTGTCCGGATACCATTACAATTCCTGTTACTGTGGATCCAATTCCAATTGCTGCATTCTCCCCTTTTTCGGTATGTTTTAATAACGCTATTCCTTTCACAGATAATTCAACCGGAAATCCAACACAATGGCTTTGGGATTTTGGCGATGGAACTTCTTCCACTCAGCAAAATCCATCGCACACTTATTCTGCACCCGGCACCTATACCACCTCGCTTATCATCAGCACTGCGAACGGTTGCAAAGACACGATCAATCAGGTGATGAATATTAACCCTTTACCCAATCCGAATTTTTCTTCTCCTCCCGTATGCATAGGAAACCCTTCTTTATTCACAGACCTTTCAAGCATCGCTACAGGAAGCATCAATGGATGGTCTTGGAACTTCGGGGAACAGAGCTCTTCTTCCAATATTTCCACGTTACAAAACCCTTCGCATACTTATTCTCAGGGAGGAACTTACACGGTGATACTCACGGTAACTTCCGATAGCGGCTGTCAGGGCACTATTATGATTCCTGTGAATGTGGTCAATAAGCCTGTTGCTGCATTTAGCGTTCCCAATCAATGTTTGAACACGGTATCCGTCTTTACGGATAACTCAACAGGTAATCCTACTACATGGGATTGGAACTTTGGTGACGGAAGCCCAAATGTTACCCAGCAAAATCCTTCTCATACTTATCTTGCAACAGGAACCTATACGGTTACTTTGATTGTTTCTTCAGTGGCGGGCTGCAATGATACTACAGTCAATCCGGTAACAATTTATCCCATTCCGATTCCGCTTTTTAAAGCCGATACGGTTTGTGCAGGTAACCCATCCTCATTTACAGACCTTTCCTATATGCCCAATGGAAATATTACATCGTGGCTTTGGGATTTTGGAGATGGTACTTCGACAAGTTCAGCACAAAACCCAATACATACCTATGCCAGTTCAGGCAATTTTAATGTAACACTTACTGTCACCTCAAATAACGGGTGTGTTAACTCGCTTGTAGTAAACACTACTGTTTACCCATGGCCCAAAGCAAATTTCTGCGTAGTGCCTGATAAAGCGCCTACTGACAATCCTGTCTTCAATTTTTGTGACCTCTGGTCAAGTGATGTGGTGCAATGGAACTGGAATTTTGGTGACAATTCCTCCGATGATAACACAAGCACGGATCCGGTTCATAGTTATTCCGCACAGGTTACAGGCAATGATTTTTATTCTTTCACCGTTTGCCTGAATGTTCAAAATCAATACGGATGTTGGGATACTATTTGCAAAAAAGTGGAAATAATACCTGAATTTACTTTTTACATACCTAATACATTTACTCCAAATTCGGATCTTAACAATGAAGTGTTCTTCGGAAAGGGAAGAGGTATTAAAGAATATAACATCTGGCTTTTTGACCGATGGGGTAATCAGATATGGGATTGCCACCACGCAGATAAGAACACAAACTGGGATAACCAGGGACAGGACGGATTATCTTCTTACTGCAAGTGGGATGGAGT
>SCSP01000186.1 GCA_004297845.1 Bacteroidota bacterium
TTTTTCATCCGCTACAACATCTTTCTTGCTTAGAAGTTCCCATTTAGTAGGATCGATAGAAGGAAAAAATGCATCGCCTTCAAAAGAATCATGGATTTTTGTGTAATATATCTTGTCGGCAACAGCTATCGTTTGCCTGTAAATATCTGCACCGCCAATTATAAAAACCTCTTCCGGATTGGGAGTTGGAAGTTGGGAGTTGGGAGTTTGAAATATCACTTTCTCCGCTTCCTTCAAGGCGTCTTCGATCGAATTCACAACAATGCATCCCTCTGCTTTAAAATCCTTTTGTCTGGTTACAACCATGTTGGTTCTTCCATCCAGCGGACGGTACTTTAAAGGAATGGAATCATAATTTTTCCTTCCCATGATTACACAATGCCCCATGGTGGTGTCGCGGAAATATTTTATATCGGCAGGAAGGTGCCAGGGCAAAGCATTATTCTTTCCGATAACATTGTTCTCTGAAACTGCAACTATTAAAGATATAATCATATAACAAGCTTATTATTGCATCGAAGTACTCGCATCAAACGTATCTTCGCTGCTGTGCATCATATCCAGTTCCCATCCTGCAGGAAAAGGCGCCTCCAATAAAGCGCCTCTCAGCATATTCGGATACATTTCGGCATAAGTTTGAATTTGACTTGCACTTATTCTCCTGTAAATAAAAGACCGATGAAGTTTTTTAGGCTGATCCAATCCTGCAGCCGCCATCAACTCAGCCGCGCTCTTCACCGTTTCGTTATGAAAATTTTTCACGCGCATTTTTTTGTCGGTAACATCTAATCCTTTCATCAGGTTGGGATCCTGCGTGGCAACGCCTGTAGGACATTTATTCGTATTGCACTCCAATGCCTGAATGCATCCAACCGCAAGCATCATAGCGCGTGCAGAATTACACATATCAGCGCCAAGGGAAAGATTCCTTACAATCTCAAAACCGCTGGAAACTTTTCCAGAAGCAATGATGCGTATGTGGCGCCTGACCGCAAAACCATTGAGCGCATCATCTACAAAAGCAAGAGCATCCCGCAAAGGCATACCAACATAGTTTGAAAATTCAAGAGGCGCAGCTCCTGTTCCGCCCTCTCCCCCATCCACCGTGATGAAATCAGGGAGGATGCCGGTCTTTATCATTGCCTTGCAAATAGCCAGGAACTGGGATTTTCTTCCCACGCAAAGTTTAAATCCTATTGGTTTTCCACCGGAAAGCTCTCGAAGCTTTCCGATGAACTGCATCATCTCCATTGGAGTTTTAAAGGCCGTATGAAAAGGAGGTGAATTAACATCCTTGCCCATTTCCACCAAACGAATATTTGCAATTTCCTGAGTTACTTTTGCTGCCGGTAAAATTCCGCCATGCCCCGGCTTTGCTCCCTGAGATACTTTTATCTCGATCATTTTCACCTGAGCGGTCTTTGCCCTTTCAGCAAAGGCTTCGTAGTTGAATGTTCCGTCAGTCTTGTTTCTGCAACCAAAATATCCGGTTCCTATTTGCCAGATGATATCGCCTCCGGGCTCCAGGTGATACGGACTAAGTCCGCCTTCTCCGGTATTGTGTGCAAAGTTTCCGAGTTGCGCTCCACCGTTCAGCGCCATGATGGCGTTTTTGCTGAGAGATCCGAAACTCATGGCGGAAATATTCAGAATGCTCGCAGAGTAAGGTTGTTTGCAATCCGGTCCGCCTACGCTTACCCGTGGATTCTGTTCCACTTTATGTCCGTCCAACGGAGTGATGCTGTGATTGAGCCATTCGTATCCGATTTCGTACACATTCAACTGGGTTCCGAAAGGCGTAGTATCCGTAACTTTTTTTGCACGCTGGTAAATTACATTTCGGCTCAGACGGTTAAAAGGTGTTCCGTCCGTATCTGATTCGATAAAATACTGATAAATTTTTGGGCGCATCCATTCCGCCCAGTACCGCATTCTGCCTATGACAGGAAAATTTCTGCGGATGGTCTGCTTGGGTTGGGCAATGTCCATAAATCCGATAATAATTATCGGACCGGTGATCACAAGCGACCATAAAAACTGATGCCATTTATAAGATACCGCTGCCGTTATTAACAGAATTACAATGGTGATGTTATAAAAGGCTCTCATGGGAGTATGTTTTGCCCCGACCCTAAAGGGTGAAGACATTTGTTTTGAAAAGCGAAGTTAATCGGAAATTGGAAATGCAAAGAAGGAACTTTCTCACCGCTAAGACGCGAAGACGCAAAGCGGATTTCTTTGCGCCTTCGCGCCTTTGCGGTAAAAAATCAGACCGCTACAGCCCCCTTAATGTGCGGGTGCGGGTCATAATTCTCAATCGTAAAATCCTCGTACTTAAATCCAAAAATATCCTTCACGGAAGGATTTATTTTTATTTGAGGAAGCGCCCGAAAATCACGCGATAGCTGAAGATTCACCTGTTCAATATGGTTGGAATAGATATGTGCATCGCCAAAGGTGTGGATGAACTCGCCCAACTTCAAATTGCAAACCTGAGCCACCATCATCGTGAGCAAAGCATACGAAGCAATGTTAAAGGGCACTCCCAGAAAAATATCAGCGCTTCTTTGATAAAGCTGGCAAGAAAGTTTACCGTCCAGCACATAGAACTGAAAAAAGGCATGGCAGGGAGGCAATTTCATCTTGTCAATATCCGCAACATTCCAGGCACTGACGATCAGCCTGCGGGAATCGGGATTCTTTTTCATCTGCTCAATCACATTCGTGATCTGGTCTATCGTTCTTCCATCCGGGGCATGCCAACTTCTCCACTGGGAACCATACACGGGACCCAAATTACCATTCGCATCTGCCCATTCGTCCCAGATGCCAACTCCGTTATCTTTTAAATATTTTATGTTCGTATCGCCTTTCAAAAACCAAAGCAGTTCATGAATGATGGATTTGGTATGTACTTTTTTTGTAGTGAGAAGCGGAAATCCTTCTGCCAGATCAAAGCGCATCTGATAACCAAAAATGCTGATAGTGCCTGTGCCCGTTCTGTCGGATTTTTTGGTACCTGCATCAAGCACTTTTCGAAGAAGATCGTGATATTGTCTCATTGCAAATGCTGAACTATTTTTACTACTTCCTGTTTAAATACCGGAATATCTTCCTGAACTGTATCCCAAACTGTATTCAAATCAACTCCCATATAATGATGAATGAGTTTATCTCTCATTCCCGCAATGTCTTTCCAATCAATATGAACAAAATGAATGGTAATTGCGGGAGAAAGCTGTTTGGTTGCCTCACCAATTATTTCCAATTGCCTGATAACACCATCCTGAATTAAATTGCTTGAATGAAATGCCTCATTTGAAAGCCCTTTCGTGTACTCTTCTACCCTGCCGATTGCCTGAAGAATATGTTTCAGGTATATGATATCTTCTTTCATTCAAAAATAGTAACAGCTTCGCTGTTGACTTTATCTTTTAAAAGCGGACTGATCGCCCCTTCCGTTAAAAGGTCAACATGAATTCCAATCTGCTCGGATAATTCCCGCTCTATCTTTATTAGCTTTATCAGTGAAAGGGAACGGGAAAATTCAACCAGTAAATCCAAGTCGCTTTCCTCTTTGTTTGTACCTCTTGCCCTTGAACCAAATACCCTGATTCGCTTCACGCCATAGTTGCACAAATAATTAATAATACTTTTTTGTAAATTGGCTGTTATCATTTTAATTTTCTCTTATGCAAAGTTCAATAAAAACATTCGTGTCAACAAGAAAACTCATCGCCATTTATTAGCTTCATGCTGCAATTCAACTGAAGTATACTTGGATTTCAAGTCAGATAATCCTCCCCGCCAGCTAAAAGAAAAATTTTTCTTCTTTTTGGTTTTAGGAGTGTAATTATCAAGCAAAAATTCTAAATAGTCAATTAACTGCCTTTTTACAGCAGCAGGCAAGTGCTGGAACATGGATATAGTTTTAGATGAGCTCATGATCGTTGGTGTTATATGCAAATTTACAAATTATCTCACAAAAACCTACCAAGCATTTTTCTAAGAAGATCGTGGTATTGTTTCATAATTGTAACGCAGTTATATATAAACAGAAATCCCCCTGATTTCTCAGAGGGATTTTTCTGCAGTTTTCATCTTTTTATTTACACAAAGAATTATAAAGTTTGATCGTTTCAATGAATGGCTCTTCTCTTGTACTAAAATCGCCTTTATGCTTATCCTTAAATTCTTTGCATTTTAGCAAAAAAGGTTTTATAAAATTATTCAGATTGCTTTTGTCATTTATTTTGTCCTTCTTGGTTTGCTGTGATGCTTGCTGTAGAAGTTTATCTATTTTCCGGGATTATTCAACTTGCTTTTTCGGATACTATATGCGAAATAGATCACAACTCCAATTGCCATCCAGATCAGCAAACGAATCCAATTTGTCCAGCCTAACCCATAAATCATGGCTCCGCAAACGAGTATTCCAAGAATAGGCACAAGAGGAACTAAAGGAGTTTTAAATTGCCTTGGCAGGTCAGGGCGTTTAATGCGCAGTACCCAAACTCCTGCACAAACAAGCATAAATGCGAACAAAGTTCCTATGCTGGTCATATCACCAACAATATCACCCGGGACAAACGCGGCAAACAATCCAACAAAGACAAAGAATATCCAATTAGACTTATAAGGTGTTCTGAATTTAGGATGAACATCGGAAAATACCTTGGGAACCAAACCATCGCGGCTCATGGAATAAAATACGCGTGATTGTCCCATCAACATCACCAAAATAACTGAGGAGAATCCGGCAAGGATAGCAACCGTAACAAGTTTACCCAGCCATCCGTAATCAGTCATGTGAGTTTGAATCGCATAAGTAACCGAGGCTTCTTTACCTGTACTCCTGAAATCTTCGGTGCTGGCAATACCTGTTAAAACATAAGCAAATAAAATATAAAGCACGGTGCAGATTGCAAGCGAACCTAAAATGCCTATTGGCATATCCTTCTTGGGATTTTTTGCTTCCTGAGCAGCAGTAGAAACCGCATCAAAACCAATGAAGGCAAAAAATACAACTCCGGCTGCTCCGAGAATACCCATGATGCCGCCAAAATTATGGTCTACTCCCTGATCATCCGTATAAATTCCGGCTTCCGGAATAAACGGGGTGTGATTTGCGGGATCAATAAACGACCAGCCCAGCGCTATCACTAACAAGACAATTGCAACTTTTGCAATTACGATCAAACTATTCACAAAAGCCGATTCTTTCATCCCCCTAACAAGAAGAAGCGTAAGTACAAACACAATGAACAAGGCGGGAATGTTCATTATGCCGCTGGCAACCACCTGTCCGGATGCACCTTTAAGAACTTCAAACGGTGAATGGCTCCACTCATACGGTATTCGAAGATCAAAATAGGCCAGTAGTTTATTCAAGTATTCACTCCATGCTATACTTACCGTTGCAGCGCCTATTGCATATTCAAGAACCAAATCCCATCCGATTATCCATGCAACCATTTCTCCCATTGTTGCATACGAATAAGTATAGGCGCTTCCTGCAATCGGAATCATGGAAGCAAATTCTGCATAACATAAGCCTGCCAGCGCACAGCCAATACCGGCAACAATAAAAGCTAAAGTTACGGAAGGTCCCGCATTGTTAGCAGCCGCAGCAGCAGTTCTTACAAAAAGCCCTGCGCCAATAATAGCGCCAATTCCCAAGGCTATCAAAGCCCAGGCGGTAAGAGTTCGTTTGAGCCCCTTTTCCGAATCATCTGCTTCGTTCATTAACAAGTCAAGCGATTTTTTTCTGAATAATGACATTGGGGATAAATTTGTACCGAATAAATACCTTCGGAAATTGATTTAATTCCAAAAATAGAGAAGTTTTTGGATTAGCCAGACAAATATATTTTACTAATCAGCGTTTAATCAATAAATTTGCTCAAATCATCGAAAAGCGAAATGGCACGAAAAATACGAAAGGGATACTTATTCCATACTACTTTCCTTTTTGCCTGCTGCCTGCTGCCTATTGCCTACTGTTTTTCCCAAGCCGTTCCCACTCCCGATGTTAAATGCGTTGCTGTTTTTCCCAACGGTGATGTTACAATTACCTGGGTAACCCCGCCACCAGGTGCATTTGTATCCTACCACATTGATACGTCATCATTTGCAGCCGGACCATTTACAACTTACACTACCGTTCCTACTTATTCCGCTACTTCGTGTACGCATGTTGGCGCTGGAGCAAATACAAAACGAATGTATTATCAGGTTTTAACTGAATCCAGCATATCCCCGATCCTCTCGAATCCAAAAGATGTATTTTCCACCATTTTTCTGACAGTAACCAATCCAGGGAACGGAACGGCCGTACTTGCATGGAACAAAATTTCTACGCTGCCCATACCCACGTCCTCAGGATGGTACAAAGTCTACCGGGAATATCCCAGCGGTGTTTGGACCCTGCGCGACAGCACCCAAACCCTTGCATACACCGATGTAATTGATATATGCGGTTTTGTTCTGAACTACCGCATAGAAATTGCCGACAATACCGGATGCACTTCTGTTTCGAATATTGCCGGTGGCGGTGTTTTTTCAGACATAACTCCACCTGCGCTTTCGCCCATCGACACCGTGAGCGTTGATGCAGCTACCAGCCAGGCAACCATCAGCTGGATCCCAAGCCCATCGTTAGATGTTGATTCAGTTGTTATTTATCAGTTCTTTTCTCCTATATGGAATGAAATAGCAACAGTGCCTGTGCCCACCACATTTTACCAAAATCCTGCTTCCAATGCAGCCAATGTTTCTGAGTACTACCGGATTGCCGTACTTGATTCCTGCGGAAATATCTCTCCTATTGGAATTGAGCACAAAACAATTTACCTGTCCGTTTCCTTTAATATTTGCGCGGCCACTGCGGATCTGATATGGAATAAATACGTGAACTGGACTCCGGCCGCAAGCCAGTACGAAATATGGAAAAGCGTGAACGCAGGACCTTTTTCACTGATCGGAACAAATATAAGCTCCGATACTTCCTATCTGGATACCGGGTTGGTTCTCGGAACCCCCTATTGCTACTTCATTCGTGCTACGAACGGAACAAAAACTTCTTCCTCTAACCGCGTATGTTTCAGCCCCAATGTTACGCAGCCCCCTGCATACACCTACAACCGTTTTGCCACAGTTACAGGCGATAAATCCATCCTCCTTAAAGCGCATGTTGATTTTTCATCCAGTGTAAAATATTATCGCATTCATCGGGCAACAGGCAGCGGAAGTTTTTCCATCATAATCCCGGCTACCCTGCCAACAGCCGGCACAATTACATACACTGATAATGACGTGAATACAAGCACGAATGTTTATCACTATAAAATAGACGCCATGGATTCGTGCGGACATGTGATAGAGACCTCCAGCCTTGATACCACCATTCTGTTAAGCGCCCGCATTGCTCCCAACTTAGATATAAATCTTTCATGGAACGATTACGGAAGCTGGCTGGGCAGTGTGGATCATTATACTGTTTACCGTTCTGTGGATGGGGTGTGGGATCCAGCGCCTGCAGGAACAGTTTCATTTACAGGAAACGGGGGATCATTCACCGATGACATTGCTCCTTATCTTACCAGCAAAGGAAATTTCGCGTACTACGTAGTTGCCGTTGAAGGAAGCGGAAACATCTTCGGCTTTACCGATACCAGCGCTTCCAATGTTGCCAAAGTTGATCATTACCCAAAAATTTATGTGCCGAATGCTTTTACTCCCAACGATGACGGGCTGAATGATGTTTTTATCCCCGTGATCGGTTTCATAGAGGCGGCTGATTATTCACTGATGATCTTTGACAGAACCGGCACACCGGTTTTCGAAAGCATAAATCCTGCTGAAGGCTGGGACGGAAAAAAGAAAGGTCATCGCTGCCAAGCGGGAGTTTATATGTACCTTGTTAAATGCAAAGCATCTAACGGGGATGATTCCAAGATTTCGGGGACGGTGTCGTTGTTCCGATGATTTAATTTTCCTGAAGAACCTTCTCCTTTCTTTTTGTACATTTGCAGTATGAAATCTATTAAACACAAAACACTTCATCTTCCTGTGATTGTTGAGCAAGACGAGGATGATATATATATTGTTAGTTGTCCCGTTTTTAAAGGATGCCATTCATACGGAAAAACTATTGATGAAGCAATTGATAATATCAAAGAGGTGATTGATATGTGTCTTGCCGAAGAAAAAGAAAGGAGCAAACCGGCATTCAACCGGTTTATTGGTTTCAGGGAATTGGAGATTTCATTAAAAACAGTAAGGGCATAATTGATTCGCGATGTCCGAACGCCTTGCTGTAGTTTCCGGAAAAGATTTTATTAAATTTCTTCAGAAGATTGGATTTGCCGTTGCGCGCATAAATGGCTCGCATCACCGCATGAGACATCCCGATGGACGTGTAACTACCGTGCCGGTGCACCGCAACGATGACTTGCCGAAAGGATTGTTCAGAAAAATTATCCGTGAAGATTTAAAACTCGAGCAGGAAGAGTTTAATAAACTCTACGCTCAATACGGAAAATAAACCTGCGGGGATGGTGTCGTTGTTCCAGTAGAATCACAAAAACTTTTTTTTGCTTTTTCCTCTTTCCCTCCATTTGGCGTAGTTGATAGCAAAAACTTTTAGGCGAAACCCGTGCCGAAGAAACTCCTTCGGAGCGCCTTCGTCATACTATCTGTGCAACTTATTTGCTTGCAGCTACAAATACCGCATTTTTCGCCCTGCCATATTCCATCTCATTTTCTCCGTCCTTACCGCTATGTATTATTATTTTCCTGCCCAGCCTACACAAACATTTTCCTACCACCAGGACAATACAACAGAAAAATACGGGGTGCTTTCGTTAAAAGGCACCTTAAAAATTGCCTTCTCATTTTTTAAAATCATCCATTAAACCCCAATCCCATGAAAACAAAAATCCTGCTGTTGCTTATTTGTCAAATGGCTGTCAGCATTCTAAACTCGCAAACGCCCTGATGGTAACTGCCAAGTCTTTTTTCTTTCTTCCCCCTCGTGGGATTGGGGGAGGCCGGTTATTAACTCATCAAACTTGGCTTCAGGTTAGGAACCTGTGCTTTTAAAAAGCGCACTTGATCGCGCAGCGAGGCGTTATCTTTACGGAGGCCTGCATTATCTTCTTTGGTGTTGGCCAACTCTTCCCGCAGCGTGGAAACGGTTACTTTAAGGTCGTTGCAACGGTCTTCCACCTGTTTCTTTTTTTCAGAAATGCTGTCGAAACGCTTGCGCAGGTAGTCTGCCTCTTTGGTCATTTTGGCATTTTCCTTGCGGAGATCCTGCATGGTAGTGAGTTTTTGCCATCCGGGCCGTTGATACAAGTCGAGGAGTTTTGTTCTTCCCATAAAATTAAAGTTAATCGTTAATGGTTATTTGTTAATTATGAAAAACAACGCATTTCATTTGGATGAACAAATATAATAATAAAAATCACTTTAGCAAAAAATAAATTAGGTACGTTAATCCTTTGTTAATTGATTTCCTTGTTTTCGTTTCTATTCTTGTTTAACTTCGCACGATGAAAATAAAAAAGATATTAGTCGCTAACCGTGGCGAAATTGCCATTCGGGTTTTTCGTGCATGCTCTGAATTAGGTATAAAAACCGTAGGCATTTATACGTTTGAAGATCGTTACTCTCAACACCGGTACAAGGCCGATGAGGCGTATCCGGTAGGAAGAGACGATGAGGCTTTAAAGCCTTACCTGAACATTGACGAGATTATAAGCATCGCGAAGAAAAAACAGGTAGATGCGATCCATCCGGGTTACGGATTCCTTTCTGAGAATGCTGCATTTGCCCGTGCCTGCGCTGAGAATGGAATTATTTTCATTGGCCCCAGTCCGGAGGTAATGGAAAAGCTGGGAAATAAAATATCTGCCAAAAAAGTAGCGCACGCGAACAACATTCCCATCATTGAAAGCAGCAATAAAGAACTGAAGGAAATTAAAACAGCGATGGAAGAAGCAAAGCGGATCGGGTATCCGCTCATGCTGAAAGCAACTGCCGGAGGCGGAGGAAGAGGCATGCGTGTGGTGCTGACCAAAGATGACCTGGAACGTGTTTTTGATGAAGCAAGGCGGGAAGCAAAAAATGCTTTTGGCGATGACACCGTTTTTCTGGAAAAATATGTTGAGAACCCCAAGCACATAGAAGTTCAGATCGTAGCAGACAATTACGGTCACATCGTTCATCTTTTTGAGCGCGACTGTTCCGTTCAGCGCAGATATCAAAAGGTGGTGGAAGTGGCCCCTTCGTTCGGATTGCCGGAAGAAGTAAAGAAAAAACTTCACAACTACGCGGTCAAAATATGCAAAGCTGTCAATTATAATAATGTAGGAACAGTGGAATTTCTTATAACCCCACCGCCCCCCGAAGGGGGGAGCATGGGAAATGCCGCCCCCCGAATCTCCCCTTCGGAGGGTGGGGGGGCTTGGTCTATCTACTTCATTGAAGTCAACCCCCGTATCCAGGTCGAGCACACCGTAACCGAAATGGTAACAAACATTGATCTGGTAAAGACACAGATATTTGTTGCTGGAGGATATAAACTGAGCGATACGCAGATCAAAATGCCGTCTCAGGATGTTATCAAAATCAACGGATACGCGATCCAATGCCGGGTTACCACTGAAGACCCGGAAAATGATTTCAAACCCGATTACGGAACCGTAATCACGTATCGCAGTCCAGGAGGTTTCGGCATCCGGTTAGATGCAGGCAGTGTATATCAGGGAGCGGTCATAAGCCCTTTTTTCGATTCCATGCTGGTGAAAATATCCGCACAATCGCGTACGCTGGACGGAGCCTGCCGTAAAATGCACCGTGCTCTTGAAGAATTCCGTATCCGCGGAGTGAAGACGAACATCCCTTTCCTGGGAAACATCATTAACCACAAGGAATTTCATGACGGCAAAGCCACGGTTTCATTCATTGAGAAACATAAAGAACTTTTTGTGTTCCGGAAGCGTATGGACAGGGCTACACGCATTGTTAAATTTTTGGGAGATACCATTGTGAACGGACATCCGGATGTGAGGCTGGCGGATAAGAACAAAAAATTTGTAAAGCCCGTTGTTCCGGATTTCGACCGGAATGCAGATTATCCTGAAGGAACCAAAGATATGCTTGCCAAATTAGGTCCTGATAAGTTTTGCGAGTGGTTGAAAAAAGATAAGAAGATACATTATACAGATACTACT
>SCSP01000187.1 GCA_004297845.1 Bacteroidota bacterium
TCCTATAAGAGCTTTAAAGCAAAAGCCCTTAGAGGCAATTTTTTACAAGTCCGAAAAGAGACAATGAACAAAAAAAGGCAGGAACCCTCCGGGACAAACAGCAAGGCATCTATCCGTCAGAAATTGGCGGATACAGTTACCGTTTCGGAGAATCCAAACCGACAAGGGATAGAGCTTCAGTTTAATGCGGAGCCATCCCTCGAACTTCAGCCCAAGCTAAGGGCAATGGGATTCCGGCACAGCAAATCCCAAACAATGTGGTATGGTGATAACACCCCACAGGCAAGGGAGTTTGCAGAAAAGGTCAAAGAAGCCCTGCCATCATCATCGGAGGGACCTGAACTTTTTATCTCCCCTTCCTTCGAGGCGGTTAAAACCAATGTCGAGAAGCGGGAATACAGTTACGTGTTAATTACGCTGCAAGACGGACAAATCAAAAGTTACATAGTTTTTGAACCTTCCAAACCAAAAGCAGAAGTAATTGCTACCAACTTTGCCCGTCAGCAGTTTGGTGAAAATTTCTTTATGCTGGCTGCCAAGCCGCGAATGCACATCCGGGAAGCGAAAGTGCTTTTCGATGAAGGTAAAATCATTTATCCCGAAGGCCAGGATGCGCCAGTTCACAAAGGAAGTGTGATTAAAGGCACGATTCCAAAATCGCCTGAAGCAAAAATTCAGCAAGGGCATAAAATTGATTTAACCAAAGAAGAAAGTGAAGTTGCGGATGAAAGCGATGAAAAAAAATTAAGTGATAAGCAATCAAAGCAAAGATTCAAACGGCTGCATACACCTGAAGAAGAAAAGGAAATCCTCCGGCAGTTTGCTGAACATGGATTTATGAGGCCATTCAGCGCACAGGAAGCCTTTGATAAAGATCTTCCTGTTATAGATTTAGCATTCCGCTATGTAGAGCCAATGGAGTATTTCAGGGATCATATTGAAAATCTCCGCAGGGAGAAAATACAAGAGCTGCGGGAGCAGATCAAAGAGATGAAAGGAGAAAGAGGCATAAACGAAAAGAAAAACTCCCTGAAAGAAGACATCGCGCAGTTGGAAGCGGAGTTAAATAAAGCCGAACAGCTTGTGCAGGACGAAACTTTGATTTTCAACGATGACCTGTTTGAAATCATCCTGGAGAAAGCTAAACAAAAAGGTTACTCCCCCGAAGGCGAAAATGAAATAAGCAGTTTTAGGGATTATGTAACAACCAATGTGCTGGACAATCGTGCCATTGAAAACTATCACAAGGATCCGGTTACTAAAGTAGTGGACGATTTGATTGATGAATATTTCCGAAAAGGGGAAAAGCCGACTTATGCAGGCGTTAAGGGCAAAGCTTTCTACGAAGCACTAAGCAGTGCCCTAAAATCAAAATCAAATGCGATTAAGAGCTATGTGATAAATAATCTCAAAGGCTCCCGGAACGAAGCTGAAAGGGAAAAGCGTTTCAAAGAGGCGGATGAATTATGGGGATATTCTTTAAAGCCTGACAGCGAAATGGATAAACTTATTGAAGAAGGAAAAATACCGCATGAAATATTGAACGAAATTGGTGAAACAAAAATCAGTCCTTCCCCTTCCACAAAAGCAATAGCGGAAGATTTAAAATCCGGTGATACATTTCTTCCCAATGTACTTGTGCCTGCCGGAGCAAAAGAACCTTTTTTGGCGAATAATTTTTCGATTTACGACATGAAGGCGATTATCAAAAATAATTTTCCACACCTTCTTAAGATCAACGAAAAAAATCTTTCTAAAGCATCGGCTTTGGAAATGTTTGAGCTGGTGCAAATGGCGCACCCAACGGATTATGGAATTAAGGTTGGGCGTTCTGCCATGCTTAATGAATGGGAAAAACGTGGCAAAGAAATGTTTGAAGAATTGGGTTATCCCACAGACACCATTTATCCCTACATAAACATTTATCTCGGATATGAAAGCATTGAACCGCTTGGCGAGATTCTTTCAGACAATAACAAAGAGGGCAATGAATGGTGGGCGGTTGCCGAACACTGCCGTCCTATTGCCGATGCACAGAAAGGGCTGGAAATTATTAACGAACTGATTGACAAGCAAAAAAGAGAACGGCAAACATTGGTCAACCCCAAAACAGGTAAACCAAAGCTGGAATTTAAAAAGCTCGCAGGCGATATTGCTCACACCATTGAAAACCTGAAAGACAGCAAGGAGGTTCTTCAACATTATCTCGCTAATCCACCAGAAAAAACTGTTACAAGGGCAAAAACACAGCCCGATCCTTTAGCTAACGAGCAAGGTGTTTACACCGAAAAAACCGCAGGGAAAAATTACGAGAGTATTGA
>SCSP01000188.1 GCA_004297845.1 Bacteroidota bacterium
AATCGAATTACGAATGTATATAATTTGTAATGGTCCTATTTGTATTTTAGCGACAAAGTGGTTGGCTGTAATTCGTAATTTGCCATCATTTGTAATTCGTAGACTGTGGAGTTTGAAAAAATCATATCCGACTTAAAGAACAAGGTTTACCACCCTGTTTATTTTCTGATGGGAGAGGAGCCTTATTTTATTGATGAGGTTGCCAACTACATTGAGAAAAATGTGATGGAGGATTCCGAAAAAGAATTCAATCAGACGATTTTGTATGGTGGAGAAACGAATATTCTTCAGGTAATCAGCGAGGCAAAAAGCTATCCCATGATGAGCAATTACCGGGTGGTTATTGTGAGGGAGGCGCAGAATATGAAAGGGTTGGTCCCCAAGATCCAGGACGCCCCTGCCCTAAAGGGAGACAAGGATAATAAACGTCCTCCCCCCCCAGGTAAGGGGCAGGAGGGCGAGAGTTTACACCCTCTTGAGTTCTATTTAAACAACCCTCAGAAGAGTACGATCCTGGTTTTTTGCCATAAGTACAAAACGATCGACCTGCGTACTTCGTTCGCAAAGGCTTTGAGCAAGAAAGCGGTGGTCATGAGATCGGACAAGATGTATGACAATAAAGTGCCGGGCTGGGCAGAAGGGTTTATTAAGGAAAAAAAATATTCCATGGAGCCCAATGCCCGGCAGCTCCTTACCGAGTATCTGGGAAACGACCTGAGTAAAATTGCGATGGAGGTTGAGAAACTGATGATCAACCTGCCCGCTGGAACGCAGATCACTTCAGATCATATTCAGAAGTACATTGGCATAAGCAAAGAGTACAATAATTTTGAACTGCAGGCAGCCATTGGTAAGCGGGATGCCCTGAAAGCAAACCGTATCATCAATTATTTTGCTTCTAATCCAAAGGACAATCCATTGGTGATGACCATCGCATTGCTGGGCGGATATTTCAGCAAGATACTCGCCTATCATTATCTGCCTGATAAATCGCAGAATAATGTTGCCGCTACACTTAAAGTGAATCCGTTTTTTGTAAAGGATTATACCCTTGCGGCAGGCAATTATCCGCCTGGAAAAACGATGGATGTTATTTCACTCCTTCGTCAGTATGATCTTCGTTCAAAAGGCATTGACGGAAATAGTATTGATGATGGAGAATTACTGAAAGAGATCGTTTTTAAGATTATTCATTAACTTAACCTCAAACAGAATCTTCTAACTTTGTCCCGATGAAGATTCTTGAAAATGTTTCCCTGAAAAAATTCAACACCTTTGGCATTAACGCCAACGCAAGGTATTTCCTCGAAGCAAATACTGTTTTCGATATTCAGAATTTTTTAGCTGATAAATCCTTTTCTCCCTTTAGGGCAGTGGCGGGCCGCCTTCTCATTCTCGGAGGCGGCAGCAACATCCTCTTCACCAAAAATTTTGACGGTGTTGTTCTGAAAAATAACATCAAAGGGATTGAGTTGCTCCGGGAAGATGCGGAACATTACTACGTAAAAGCCGGAGCCGGGGAGCTTTGGCATCAGTTTGTGCTGCATTGCATTAAAAATAATTATGCCGGTGTTGAGAACCTCTCACTTATTCCGGGTTCAATAGGAGCAGCTCCCATTCAGAACATCGGTGCGTATGGAGTAGAGCAGAAAGAAGTTTTTCTTGAGCTCGAAGCGATTAATATTAAAGAAAACAAGCTGGTTGTGTTCAGCAAATCAGATTGCCGGTTCGATTACCGCGACAGCATTTTCAAACAAGAAGCAAAAGGAAAATTTATTATAACTTCTGTTACATTTAAACTTTATAAAACTCCAAAACTCAATACAAGTTACGGAGCCATTAATCGGGAAATAGAAAAAATGGGAGACAAAGAAGTTTCAATAGCCTCTATTTCCCGGGCCGTGTGTAACATCCGCAGAAGCAAACTCCCGGATCCTGAAAAGATCGGAAATGCCGGAAGCTTTTTCAAAAATCCGACAATTCCATCTGAACAATATCAAGAGTTAATGAAAAGATTTCCTGAGGTGGTTGCCTTTCCTCCCTCCCCTTCGGACAACCGAGCAGGAGCGAAGGTTGGGAGCGAAGCTCGCGGAGAGGGGTGGAAGTTGGCTGCCGGCTGGCTCATAGAACAATGCGGCTGGAAAGGAAAGCAGGTTGGCAATACCGGAGTGCACAAAGATCAGGCGCTTGTGCTGGTAAATTATGGAAATGCAAAAGGCGCAGAGGTTTTTGAATTATCGGAAAAAATACTTCAGTCGGTAAAAGAAAAATTCGATGTAGAGTTGGAAAGGGAAGTGGTGGTGGTATAACCCTGCTCATTCCTTTTTTTGGAATGCTGCTTTCCGGCTTTGTGGCAATTGTATCGGTAGTGGCTGCAACGCTTGCGGTAAATGAAATAGCGCCCGTTCAGAAGTAATTGTCCGGAAAAAATTACTTTTGGCGCACATTATGAATTCCACTCCTCTCCGGATTTCAGCCGTTTCGTATATCAATGCCAGTCCTTTTGTGTATGGCCTTGAACATTCCGGATTCCTGAAGAATTTTTCTCTTTCATTGGATGTTCCTTCCGTTTGCGCGGAAAAACTGAAAAGCAATCAGGTAGATATTGGCCTTGCTCCTGTTGCAATTATTCCGGAATTAGGAGAACATTTTATCCTCCCTGATTTTTGTATTGGCGCAAACGGACCCGTTCGTACGGTGATGCTGTACAGCGATGTGCCCCTGAAATATATAAAAACCATCTATCTTGATCCTCAGTCAAGAACCTCCTGCTTGCTTGTTCAGATACTTGCCAAACACTGGTGGAAAATTTTTCCCCGATTTGCCGGAGCAAAAGAGGGTTACGAGAAAAAGATAAAAGCGTCCATTGCCGGATTGGTCATCGGAGACCGGAATTTTTTACTGGCAGGGAAGTATAAATATGCGTACGACCTTTCGGAAGAATGGAAATCTTACACGAAGTTGCCATTTGTTTTCGCCTGCTGGATCGCTAATAAAAAGTTAGACGAAAAAGTTTCATCAGCTCTTTATCAAGCCCTGAAATTTGGAGTGGATAACAGGGATAAGATATTGAAAAGTCTGGGCACTCAAATAGATGAAAAAACAGCAAAAAACTATCTCTATAACAGCATTAATTATAAATTTGACAAACAAAAACAGGAAGCCATGAATTTGTTTTTGAAACTTGCCGGAGAGATAAAGGGGTTGCCCCAACCCTAAAGACAACCGCAGGTTGCAACCGAAGGCCAAGTGCGTTGATGCATTCTTCGCCATTTAAGGGCGGGGCAAACATTCATTTTGGGTTGTGGATGAGATTCTTTATGTTTGCACCCGAATTAATCACACTATCCTGAACCAATAAACATTAGAACATGAAACAATTCTTCTCTATCATTTCTGCAACAGCATTTCTTTTTTTCTCTTTCACATTTTCGCTTGCCCAAAAAAATAGCGGGAATATATTTGAAAAGGGAACCGATGAATACAAAATGTTCATGGCAAAACAGGATTTTTTTTCCGGAGATTACCGTTCGGCAGTGAACAAATACAAAGAAGTATTGAAGAACCGGCCTGCCGATGCATCTGTTCAGTATTACATAGGAGAATGTTATTTCATGATGCGTGAGTATAACGCAGCGCTCGAATTTCTTGAAATGGCAAAAAATATGAATCCGGCTGTAAATGAATCATTGGGCCTGATTTTAGGAAGAACCTATCATTCGAAAGGCATGCTTGACAAAGCCCTGACAGAATTAACAGCGTACAGGCAATCCATCGTGGCAAGTCCTAAGAAAACAGAAGACACGGAGATTGATCTTTATATCACGCAATGCAACACCGCCAGGCAGTTAATGGCAAAGCCTGTGAATGCAACGGTTATCCCTCTCATTGAAATCAATTCACTGTACGAGGATAAAGGCCCGGTGCTTACCAATGATGACAAAACACTTGTGTTTACATCCCGCAGGCCTACCGGTGATAAATCAATGACCGACAAACAGGGCGATTTCGGTTACTATGACGATGTGTACGAAAGTTACTGGAGTGATGAGAAAAAAATATGGCTGCAGGCCGACATGATCCGCGGTCCCATCAATTCGGAAGGGTATGATGCCTGTAATAGTATTTCTCACGATGGTATGACCATGTTTATTTATCGCAATGATCCTACAGCGGCAAGAGGAGGAGAAATTTTTATGTCGAAAAAGGCTTCTTCCGGTAAATGGAAAACCCCGGAGATCATGTTGAAACCAATAAATACAAGTTACTACGAAGATGGCGCTTGTCTTTCGCCCGATGGCAGCACCCTCTATTTTATCAGCGAGCGTCCGGGAGGGATGGGAAAAGGAGATATATGGATATCAAAAAAATTAGCCGGTGGTAATTGGGCGGAGCCTGTTAATGCCGGTGCTCCCGTAAATACTCCGTATGACGAGAACGGTTTATTTATTTATTCAGATGGAAAGACTTTATTTTTCTGCTCTAACAGTCCTGCCTCCATGGGATCGCATGATATTTTTAAAACCACTATTGCCAATGATGGTAAGTTTTCAGCTCCTGTAAATCTTGGATATCCCATAAATAGCGTTGGGATCGAATCTAAGTTTGTATTGACTGCTGATAAAAAAACAGCCTACATCTCCTCGGTCCGCGACAGCGGCATTGGTGAGCGCGATATCATCATGATTGATGTTTCCAATTACGATGTTTTTACAGGAACCAGCCCAGCGCCTGCACCCGCCAAATCTTCACTTAACGGCAAGATCATGAGCGCTGAAGGAGCAGCCCTTTCTGTAGAGATAAGGATCATAGAAAAAACAACCGGATCAGTAGTGGCAATGACAAAATCGGCCCAAGATGGCTCATATTCTGTAAATTTTGATGGGAATGAACAATTTGTTTTTGAAATTACAGCAGAGGGGTATCAGAAAATTTCTGAAAATATCTCTGTTCCTGCGGGAAAAATTCAATCCAAAAACATCACTTTAATCAAAAATAATTAAGGTCAAGTTGATCTTATTCGGAATATTTTACGATATTCGCGTCCCTTTCATTAATATTAATTCGTACATCAGCATTGTATAGTATTTAACCATTATCCATCAGCCCTTAACCATTAGCCATTAAAAATATGCCAGCAATTATCAGATTATCCCGTCATGGAAAAAAAGGTCAGGCGTTCTATCACATCGTAGTGGCTGACAGCCGTTTTGCGCGTGACGCACGTTTTATTGAGAAAATAGGAACCTATAATCCCCGTACCAATCCTGTAACTGTTAATATCAAATTTGACCGCTGTGTTGATTGGGTCAGCAAAGGCGCTAAGCCATCCGATACTATGCGCTCTATACTCTCTGCACAGGGAGTAATGTTCAGGTCGCACCTGCAGAAGGGCGTAGCAAAAGGTGTTCTTACTCAGGAGCAGGCCGATGAAAAATTCAACAAGTGGATTGCAGATAAGGAAGTTCAGGTAAACAGCAACAAGAGTTCTACAGAGGCTTCAAGGAAAGAAGCGTACAAAAAGCGCATGGCTGTGGAATTAACTTCGAGGGAGGCCCGCAACGCCAGGCGCCAGGCAAAGGCAGCAGCGGCAGTTCCATCTGAGGAAACAGTGCAAGTTGCTCCTCAGGCAGACACATCGGCAGACACATCGGCAGACACACCGGCAGCCGAACCGCAGGCTTAATCAAATTATCCACTTTTTCAATCAGGTTACATTTTCCTGTAACCTTGCTGTTATTTTTTTCGTATTAACAGCAGCGGGTATCCAAATTAGGTTAATATTTGCCCTTGATAATTCTATAAACATGATTTTATGCGGAATTGTGTTTTTTCCTTTAAGCAATTTTCTGTAAATCAGGACAAATGTTCTATGAAGTTAGGCACTGATTCAGTGCTCATCGGAGCGTGGGCTAAAAGCGATAAAGCAAAAAGAATCCTTGATATAGGTTCCGGAACAGGAGTAATTGCGTTGATGCTCGCTCAGAGGACAAAAGCGGAGATTGATGCGATTGACATTGAATATGCAGCGCACATACAGGCAAAAGAAAATTTCCATGCTTCGAAATGGAACAAACGGCTGAATTCTTTTCACACTTCATTGCAGGAATTTTCTCCCGGTAAAAAGTATGATCTCATTGTAAGCAACCCTCCTTATTTCCCGCTGCCTAGATCTCACGAAGAAAAGGCGGGTAATCAAGCCAGGTTCACCCATTTGTTGTCATTCTGCGATCTGGCAGATCACGTTGTGAGATTGCTGGCCTCCAAAGGAAGTTTTTATGTTATTTTTCCTATACACGAAGGAGCTGTATTTACAAACGAAGCGGAAAAAAGAAAACTTTACCTCAGCAATTTTGTATGGGTAAAGACTACCAATAGAAAAAAATTCCCCAAAAGGATATTAATGAAGTTCGGATTTTCAAGAATGAAGGATATGGAGGATACTCTGCTTGTGATTCAGGCGGAGAAAAAGTATACGGATGAATATAAGTTCCTCACCAAAGATTATTTCTTGCAGTTTTAACATCCTTCATCTTCTTGTCTCATTTATTTCTGATTGCGACTATTGTCCATTTTCTTAGATTTGTGAAATGTTTATAATCTATGCATAAACTTATTTTACCGGCATGGCTGTTTGTTTGCAGTGTTCCGCTTTTTTCTCAGACATCCTCCCCATTAACAACCGGTCTGGACAAACAAAAAGAAGGGAAACATGAACAGGCTATAACTATTTTTTCCGAAGCTATTTTAAAGAATGCTCCCGAAGTTCAGGCATTTATCAAAAAATGGGATGAGTATTCAAAGTTCAGTGAATTTGAACAGGCTGAAAAAGGAATGGAACTTCCGCTCATTGAAGCAGCGCTGGCAAAGCCCTATCACGTCCGCGGAGTTTCGTATGCGGCAATTAAAAAAAATGACGAAGCGCTCAATGACCTCAGCACGGCCATAAAGATTGACCCTAAATCAGCGCGTTCCTATTACGAGCGTGGAAAAATACTATGGGCACTCGGAAAAAAATTTGAGGGATGCAGCGATCTGGGGATGGCCAAAGTACTGGGAGATACGCTTGCCGGGGATATGTATGAGGAGAAATTCTGCTGGAGCGAAGCCATTACTTTTTACAACGATGCGATGTCCGGACTGAAACTCAATCAATATGACGCAGCGATGGAGTTTATCCGGAAAGCGATACAAATCTGTCCGGACAGCGCAACCTTTTATGCAGTTCGCGGAAAATGTTATGCAGGAATGGGAAAGTTAGACCTGGCATTTCAGGATTTTGATAAAGCAATTGCAGCTTCCCCAAACAATAAGGACGCTTATTTTGGAAGAGGCCTTGCATTTTATTCAAAAAGAAAATTTCAGGAAGCTTTTGACGACCTCGACAAGGCGATCCGCATTAATGCAACTTTTGCCGATGCATACCTGTACAGGGCGTATGCCTGCGAAGGAATGAATAAAGTTCAATCTGCTTTATATGATTATCAGCAGGTGCAGCGTTTGAAACCAAAAGATCCCTTAGCCTATTATAAGAGCGGTTTATTGAAAAATGAAAACGGTGACACAAAAGGCGCCTGTGCGGATTTTAAAAAAGCCGCATCACTTGATCATTCCGAAGCTGCCGACTACGCAAAAAGCTGCAAGTAATGAGAAAGCCCCCACCCGAACTTCGCCCCTTGTCTTTCCGACCAAAAGTACGGAATTCGTATTCCATCGGATCGGTAGTCCCTAAGGGGGAGAGTTTGAACGTGTACTCCCTCTTTCCCCCCTTCGGGGGACTGTTTGCTTTTTTAGTGTTTGCAGTATGTTTGATTTCTTGCCGGAAAGATACCAGTAACCCATCGTGGGATGTGGATGTTCTTGCTCCTCTTCTGAAATCAACGCTTACAATTAATAATATCATTGCGGATTCTCTTTTGCAGCAAAACCCTGATAACTCGCTGGAATTGGTATATAAATATTCGCTCTCTGCTTTTACCATCGATTCGCTTTTTAAAATACCCGATACAACCATTCACAACCTGTATCCCGCTCCATTCACTTATTCTGTCAGCCCGGGAGGATCAATTATTCCGGGTGTTTCAAACCCTATTTATTATCCATTGGGCGATGCACAGCTGACCCATGTTACGCTGCGTGGCGGTAAAATGCTGCTTTCGATCAAAAGCCAGATTCAAGGCATGGTTGATTTTACCTACACCATGCCTAAAGTGACGGATTCTTACGGAAAATTTTTTGACACTACAGTTACTATTTCAGCCGCAACTCCTACCTCTGATGGAACGTATAATGGAGTATTTGATCTTTCAGGATATAAAATTGACCTTACCGGAGCTGCAGGTATTAGCGTTAATACGATGATTACAAGTTACAGCGCTGTTTTAAACTCTCAAAATCCAAATTCGGTTTCAATTAATGCAGGACAAACGGTTGATATAGCAAATACTTTTGTTGACATTGTTCCTCAGTATGCAAAAGGATATTTTGGCCACACACTTGCCAATATCGGACCGGACAGTGCCGACTTTACCATGTTCAACCATATTATTGACGGCACTTTGAATCTGGAGGATATTGATATCGGGCTGAGCATTCAGAACAGCATTGGCGTTGATGCGCGCGTAACCATCAACGAGTTTACCTCCATCAATACGGGTAAAGGAACTTCTGTACCGCTTTTCAATTCCATCATCGGTTCACCATTAAATATTAATCGGAGCAGTGATAACAGCGGAATGGTAACCCCTGCAACCTACAGTGTTTCGTTTACTCCTTCCAACTCGAACATCAAACCGTTTATGGAGAACTTGCCCGATAGGTTAAGCTACCAGCTGGATCTGGAAATCAATCCACTGGGGAATGTTTCGGGCGGCAATGACTTTGTTTATTACGATAAGCTGATGAAAACCGAAATGAACATGACCATTCCCCTCTCGCTGGTGGCGAATGACCTTACCATGGCAGATACCCTTGATCTGAATAGGGCGGCAAGCATTGACAATGTTAATTCCGGATATCTTTACCTCTACGCAGAGAACGGTTTTCCTTTTACAGCCGAAGCGCAGCTTTATTTGATGGATGTCGATCTGAATTTAGTGGACTCCCTCCTCAGCGCTCCTAATTCAATACTCGCCCCCCCCTTAGACGCAAATAATATTTGTGCAGGAAAGAAGTTAAGCATACTTTCCTTTCCGATGGATGCACAGAAATTAGCACTACTTCGTGAAACACGAAAAATGTATATTAAACTGAAATTCAATACAGCAGGGCAGCCCAATTATGTGAAGTTGTACAGTTTTTACGAAATGAATGTAAAATTGGTGGGGGATTTTAATTACACTTTTGGAAGATAAAAGTAACAAATAAAATATGCTTCTAAAAAAATCATTGCTTCTAATTTTTATTTTTTTTTCATTCTGCAGAGGGTGGACACAGGATTCCTTGGGTGCTCCCAAAAAATACAGGCAAACCATTGAATTCAACGGACTGGGATACCTCAATTCAACAACGATTCAGAATGATTTTGTGCGGACGTTCTACTACGGAAAATTTATTGATGAGAACCTGAAATTCACCGCCACCCGAAAGATGGAAGAAAGCAACTTGCTGGGAGGCATGACAAGAGCCGGATTCTCATATACCTGTCAATCGCTGGAGGGAAATAACGCTCCGATTTTTACTTTTTCATTTTTAGACAGGACCCATATAGACATTAAATTTTCGGATGACCTGTTTAATATTATTTTTTATGGCAATAAGAAGTTTGCAGGACAGACAGCGAAAATGGGAGATTTCTCCCTCGATCTTTTGCGCTACCAGCAGTTCCGTTTCGGATGGAGCCGGAAAGGCGATGCTTCCCATGGCGCGTATGGATTTGCTTTCTCTTTGCTTAGCGGGGAACAAAATACATCGGTGAAAATGCCCGTGGCTGATCTTTTCACAGCCGATGACGGAACATTTCTTGACTTTGATGTAACGATGGATGTTCACCAAACCGACACAGCGCACAAAGGCTATTTTGCCCAGAACGGAATGGGAATTTCAACGGATTTTTTTTATGAGATGCCCTACATATGCTGGGGCAAGCCGGGAAAGATCAGGTTTGATATCAAGGATCTCGGATTTATTCGATGGAACAGCGCCTCCATGCACTATTCTGCGGATTCAGCGTACCACTACGAAGGGGTCGAGGTAAGCGACCTGTTCAACATGGATAGCGCTGTTTCCCCTCTTAACATTGATAAGGTTATTGATAAGAATACAAGTTTCAGGCGTGAAAAATACACGCCCTGCATTCCGGGGGCATTGGACATCCATACAAAATCTTTTTACGGGAAGCAGTTTGCCTTTGAAAAAGGATTCACCTGGCGTTTCAATACGAATGCTAAAATGTATTATTACGCCAAGCTCCATTTTCTGCCGGGAAGAAGCAAGTCAGTTGATATTGCGTATGTGCTCGGCTACGGAGGTTATGGCCGGTTTAATTCCGGGCTTGACCTTACAGCCGATATAGGCAAGTATTATTCTTTTCAGTTTATGAATTACTACCTCTTCTCGGATGTTACCGCTCAATCTACTACAGGCATGGGAGCGTTTGTGAAGTTGTTGAGGAAATTCTAATCCCCTTTCTCCTGTTAGAAGATGTGTCCAACAATAAACACCTGTATTTTTTAAAAAAATTGAGCGATTCAAAGGAAGGAGCGGTTGCTTATTTTACCGCACTCGCCCGATAAACGATAAAACATTGAAAAATATTTTGAATTCTGAGTTTTTATGCCTTCCTTTGTACCTTATTCTTTTCAG
>SCSP01000189.1 GCA_004297845.1 Bacteroidota bacterium
AATGCTTCCATCTTTCTCATCCCGTATCGCTGCAGGAACAGGAGCAATATAGTATCCAGTACGGTAATCGACACCCCAACGAGTAGCGGGAGGCCGAATAAAAGCTGCAAACCGATCGCCATTCCAATCACTTCCGCAAGGTCCATGGCTGCAATGGCTATTTCACAGAGTATCCAGTTGAAAAAATTAATTGCAGGGTGATAGGCTTCTTTTGAAGCCTGTGCCAGATCTAATCCACGCACCAAACCCAAACGCGAACTTAAACTCTGAAGCAAAAGCGCCATGAGATTGCTCATCAGCAAAACCCAAAGCAATGAATATCCGAACTGACTGCCGCCTGCAATATCGGTAGCCCAATTGCCGGGATCCATGTAACCGACACTCACGAGATAAGCAGGACCTACAAAAGAAAAAAGTTTTTTCCAGAAGCCGGAGTACTTCGTGGTATCCACCGAGGAATGTACCTCATCCAGGGACTTACTGTTACTATGTAGCTTCGCTGAGGACATACATGCAGGAACTATGTTTTCGGATTATTCGACACCAAAATATTCTTAGCGATCTGATTACTGATGAATAAATTCTTTTTACCATTCAAAAGAAGCGAAAGAGATCTGTCGTACGGCTGAACGGCCTTCACTCTCACTTTGCTTCCAAGTATTATTCCTGATTTATCAAGAAGTTGTAGAAATGACCGTGAATGATCCACCACCCCGGTTACCATATATTGTCTCCCTTCTTTAACATCAGCCAGCAACACGGACCTTTCTTTCGATAAAACCATTTTTCCGTTTGTATCCGGAATGGGATCACCGTGCGGATCGAATTTGGGGTAATTCAAGGCTTTATCAATGTGCTGCACCAATTTCTCTGATTGAACATGCTCCATCTGCTCCGCGATATCGTGTACCTCATCCCATTTGAATTTCAGCGCCTTTACCAGGAACATTTCCCAGAGGCGGTGCTTGCGGATGACAGCCAGGGCTATGCGCTTTCCGGACTCTGTCATGCTTAGACCATTGTATCTTTTATACTTGATAAACTTCTTTTTTGACAGCTTTTTAAGCATGTCTGTGACAGAAGCGGCCGTTGTGCTGAGTTTCCGGGCAATATCGTTGGTAGTGATGGCGCCATCCCCCATCTCAGCAATCTTGTAGATGGCTTTCAGGTAGTTCTCCTCGGTAAATGAGTTCATGTGAAATATATTTAAAGCAAATATAAAAATATTTTAGACTCGTTTAAATTTTTTATTATATTTGTAAAAAATATTTATGAAGTGCGCCTTGTTCATACTGGTCTTGATAGCCCTGATCACGGGGCTTTTTTCCTGCCGCAAAATGCTTCCCCAGCTCCCGGAACCCGAGGAAACCCTGGCGGAACCTCTGGAAGGACTAACCCAGGAGCAGCTTTTGCTATTCTCTTTAGGCGATGCCAATTTTGCTCATGTATTCAGCAAGGAGCAGGGATTAGGCCCCATTTTCGTACAAACTTCCTGCGAAGGATGTCATGCAGGAGACGGGAAAGGAAATCCCTTCAACAATATAACGCGCTTTGGAAAATATGAAAACGGGAATTGGAACCCGCTTTATAATCAAGGCGGTCCTCAGTTGCAACAGAGAGCAATCACGGGATACCTGGCAGAAACAATTCCTTCCGGAGTGTCCTCCGATGAACTTCTACCTATGAACGTAACAGGGTTGGGATTACTCGAAGCTGTTCCAGATTCCACACTCCTTGCCCTGAGCGATTCGGCAGATGGGAATGGGGATGGTATATCGGGAAAAGTAAATTGGCTTTCTCCCCCTTCCTATTTCATCCCAAAATCAGATCATATAACCTTAAACGGAAAGTACATTGGCCGTTTTGGAAGGAAAGCAAGCTCTGTTGATCTGGTACAGCGGGTTACGGATGCTTTTCACGGTGATATCGGAATAACTTCGGACCATGAAATGACCGACCCGTTCAATTATACTGTCTCAGGATTGAACGGAGATAATGTTGCCGACCCTGAAATTCCTTTTTCCATGCTGAGCCAGACTGTTTTTTACATGCGTACATTGAAAGCTCCACCGAGAAGAAACATCATTGATCCCGATGTGCAGGCAGGTGAAAACATATTCATTCAAACCGGATGCGCGAAATGCCATGTACCCACACTCACCACAGGAAATTCCGAAATAGAATCCCTGGACAACAAAACATTTCATCCGTACACCGACTTGCTGCTTCACGATATGGGTGCGGGATTAGACAAAGGATACACTGAAGGTTCCGCTCGTTCCTCTGAATGGCGTACACCGCCTTTATGGGGATTCGGGCTACAAGAAGACTCACAGGGAGGAATGGTATTCCTGCTGCATGACGGCAGGGCCAAGACAGTTGAACAGGCGATCAGTTACCACGGAGGAGAAGCATCAACAGCAAATACTGCTTTTCAAGCCCTCAGCGAAAGCGATAAACAAAAACTAATTGCATTTCTGAAATCACTGTAAAATGGAAAGAAGAGAATTCATAAAAAACACTGCTGCTTTTTGCGGAGTGATCAGCCTGCTTTCTCTTGAGGGGTGCACCACATACCACGCTGTGTCCGGAGAGTTCGAAAACGGAAAGCTGAAAATAAAAAAGGCAGACTTTCTGCAGAATAATTGGATACTAGTGAGGTCTGAGAGAGTGAGTGCTCCCTTGTGCTTATCAAAGAATGAAAAAGAAAAATACACAGCCGTGCTGATGGAGTGCACCCACAAACAATGCGAAGTGAGACCTGCCGGAACCATTATAGTCTGCCCCTGCCACGGATCTGAATTTTCTTTTACCGGAAAAGTATTAAAAGAACCGGCTGATAAAGACCTTCAGATGTATCAAACTTCATCGGATGAGAACAATGTATATATCCACATTTAGCCAAAAAAGTTTTGAAAATCCTAATACTATAATACGAATGGATACGAATGATTTTAATAATACGAATGGCGTATTCGCTCATTCGTTCTCTTTTGTGATTCGTACAATTTTTGGACTTGTATTATTGAATTTACTTGCCTCAAAATGCTTTTCACAAACAGATTCAACAAAAACCTCTCAAGACGCAATTTACAACCGTCCATTTATAACCATTGGAAAAAGCAGCACGGCTGTTGGAGGATACCTTGAAGGAAACACAAATTATTTCTCCGAAGATGGTGTATCGGAAGGATTTTCCATGGAGATGAGAAGGTTTAATATTTTCCTCTATTCAAATATCCATTCCAGGATAAAATTCCTGTCTGAACTTGAATTTGAGCACGGCACAGAAGAGATCGCGCTTGAAACCGCATTGCTGGACTTTGAGCTGAATCCCGCACTCAACTTCAGGGCAGGCATCTTATTGCCTCCAATCGGTTTAGTAAATGCAAATCACGATTCGCCCAAGTGGGAGTTTATTGAACGTCCGCTCTCCTCTACCGGGATCATTCCAACCACTCTGTCGGAAGTGGGATTTGGGCTGCATGGAAAACTGTACCAGGACAAAACTATTTTCGCTTACGATGCTTATATTGTAAATGGCCTGCAGGGAAATGTGATCCTGAATGATGAAGGTAAAACTTACCTGGCCAGCGGTAAAAACCCTGAAATGTTTGGCGAAGACAATAACGGAACTCCCATGTTCAATGCGAAAATATCGCTCGCCAACAAAAAGATAGGTGAAATGGGTTTGTCGTATTATGGAGGAATTTACAACTCCTTTAATCTGGAGGGCAACATTGTGGAAGAAAAAAGAAGCCTTCATCTCATCGCATTTGACCTTAGCGCTCATATAAAAAAGATAAAGATCCAGGGCGAGTATGCACATACTGCCGTTCAAGTTCCAAACGATCTGAAAGGACTTTACGGATCCGAGCAGTACGGTGCATTTTTGGAGTTTTCCTATCCCGTTCTAAAACGAAAAATCATGGGATTTGAAAATTCGGTTATAAACACAAATCTACGCGCAGAAAGAATTGATTACAATGTCGGCATCATGCAACAAACCAATGCAAACATAGGAGATGAGGTTTCGGCAATTGCTCTGGGTATCGGGTTTCGTCCATCCGCATCTACGATCATTCGTTTAAATTACCGCTACCACTTAATCTACAATTTTCTGGGCAACCCTCCCGCTCATCTTGGCGGATTTCAATTTGGAGTGGCGAGTTATTTTTAATTTCCGAGAAATTGCAACTTTAGCAAAACATCACCTCTTTAAAATCACACTCCAGCATTTTTCCTTTTTCAGTTTCTATCATCAGTTTTCCAACTTTCGTAACTCCGGTAATTTTTGCATTTAGCGCCTGTCCTTTGTATTTATAGTTTGCCGGTTCGCCAAAGCGGTAAAGACTTTTAAGATAGTCTGAATCAATTCCTCCTTCCTCCTTTGGGAGAATGCCCGAAGGAGGGCGTAGCTGCAAATATCTTTTCTCAATACAAGAACAAAGTTCCTCAAGACATTCTTTCAGATCAAACTCTTTCCCCGAAACTAATTTCAGAGAGGTGGGATTCGGCAGTTCCGCAGAAAACTTTTCCTGGTTCACATTTATTCCGATACCAACTATAGACTGCTGCAGTGTATTTCCGCTCACAGAGTTTTCGATCAGAATCCCTGCAATTTTTTTATTTCCTATGTAGATGTCGTTAGGCCATTTTATCCTAACATCCCCCTTACCCCCTTCAAAGGGAAAAAAAACAGCCAATACAAATTCCGCCACCCCCAGTGAAACCGCCTTGTTTAGCTGGAACTGCTCATCAGTCCTTAAAAACGTGGGTTTCAACAGAATGCTTAGGGTGAGGTTTTTACCCGGTTCGCTTTCCCATCTATTGTCCCGCTGACCCTTGCCTTGCTCCTGACGCTTTGTAATAACTACTGTTCCATCAAACACCCCCTTCCCCTCTCCCCCGGAAAGGGGCAAGAGATGAAACGAGATGGGGCCGCCTGTTGCCAATATTGCCAAATAACTGTTTGTAGAGTCAGTTTTTTCGACTTCTATGCAATTTTTGCCAATGAAAAGCGCCTTCATAAATGGGTGGTGTATGTCAATACACAAAGGTAAAAAAAGTATATCTTTGCGTCCTTTCATAACTATGAAAATTAAGGTCAAACCCGCAAGAAATAAATACGCAGATTCACTCCCGTTAGTACAACACGCTATCAACGGCATTGAAGAAAAAAAAGGAAATGAGATTGCCTGCCTCAACCTGAAAAAAATATCAAACTCCCCCTGCGATTATTTTGTAATATGCGAAGGATCATCCAGAACCCATGTTCAGGCAATTGCAGGAAGTGTTGAAGAGTACATAAAAAAAGAAACAGGAAGCCGTCCCTGGCACATAGAAGGCCTGCGGAACGCGGAATGGGTGCTGATGGATTACGTAGATGTGGTAGTTCATATTTTTCAGCCGCATATCCGCCAGCATTTCGGACTGGAAGATATGTGGGCAGATGCGGTTGTGAAAGACCTGAAACCGGCTGCACCTGCTGTGAAAAAGAAAAAGACAGTGCCTAAGGCAAAAAAAGCTGTGAAAAAGAAAGTTTTAAAAGGAAAAACGAAAAGTAAAAAAAGGAAATCCTGACAAATGAGTGAAGATCAAAATATAAAAGACGAACCCTCAAAACCTGAGGGAGGTAAAAAGGAACTTAACCCAAAAGAGCAGTTCAAGAAGATCAAAAGCAAACTCCCGAAAAATTCCAACAATTTCAATTTTTATTGGATATACATTGTTATTCTCGTAGGATTGGCGTTGATGTGGTTCCCAAATTTTACCGATAATACGCAACGGGTTACACGCGAAGATTTTGTGAACACCATTCTTGCCACGGGCGATGTCAAGAACATAGTATATGTAAACGAACAAACAGCAGAAATCACCATTAAACCAGACCGCCTCAAGGAACCTAAGTATGAAAAAGTCCGTGAACGTCCCATCACAAAAGAAATAAATACCGGGCCTCACTATACGATGAGGATTGACAAAGAGGCATTGAACCGTGATATCGCAGAATATGAAAAAGCGCATCCCGGGGAAAAAATTAGTATCAGCCCCGACACCCGTACAGGAATGAATGAATACATGAGCTGGCTGCTTCCTGTTCTTCTTATTGTGGCCGTTTGGTTCTTCCTGATGCGCAGGATGAGCGGTGGAGTAGGAGGCCCCGGTGGCGGAAACATTTTCAGCATAGGTAAATCGAAAGCCGCGCTTTATGATAAAGATACCCAGGTGAATGTTACGTTCAACGATGTGGCAGGCCTGGAAGAAGCAAAAATAGAGATCAAAGAAATTGTTGACTTTTTAAAAAGTCCGAAAAAATATACTGAGCTGGGGGCAAAGATCCCTAAAGGCGCACTTCTTGTAGGTGCACCGGGAACGGGAAAGACCCTTTTGGCAAAAGCAGTGGCCGGAGAAGCAAAAGTTCCGTTCTTCTCCCTGTCGGGTTCTGATTTTGTAGAAATGTTTGTGGGGGTAGGAGCATCGCGCGTGCGTGACCTGTTCCGGCAGGCAAAAGAAAAAGCTCCCTGCATTGTGTTCATTGATGAGATTGATGGCATAGGCAGAGCGCGCGGAAGAGGAGTCATACAGGGCGGAAACGATGAACGGGAAAGCACCCTCAACCAACTGCTCACCGAAATGGACGGGTTTGGAACCAACACCGGTGTGATCCTGTTAGCTGCAACCAATCGCGCAGACATTTTAGACAGGGCATTGCTTCGCCCGGGGCGATTTGACAGGCAGATATATGTTGACCTCCCCGATCTGCATGAACGCGAACAGATATTTAAGGTGCACATAAAACCTATCAAGATCGGAAACGATGTGGATACTGAATTTCTTGCCCGGCAGACTCCCGGCTTTTCAGGGGCGGATATTGCGAACATCTGCAACGAAGCAGCGCTCATTGCTGCCCGAAAAGACAAAAAAATTGTTGAACGCCAGGATTTCCTCGATGCTGTTGACCGTGTAATTGGCGGACTTGAAAAGAAAAATAAGATCATCTCGTCAGATGAGAAAAAAGTTATTGCTTATCACGAAGCAGGTCATGCAACCGTGAGCTGGCTTCTGGAATTTGCCCATCCCCTGGTAAAAGTAACCATCGTTCCCCGCGGAAAATCGCTGGGAGCTGCCTGGTATTTACCTGAAGAAAGACAGATCACCACCAGGGAACAGATGCAGGATGAAATATGCGCTGCGCTGGGAGGTCGGGCTGCGGAAGAAGTGATCTTCGGCAGGGTTTCCACCGGTGCGCTCAGCGATCTGGAAAAGATAACTAAACAAGCTTATGCCATGGTAATGTATTACGGTCTGAATGAGAAGATCGGGAACATTAGTTTTTATGATTCATCCGGAAATTCTGAAATGTCCTTTCAAAAACCGTTCAGCGAAAAAACTGCGGAACGAATTGATGCGGAAGTAAGCCTGCTTATCGAAGCGGCTTACGTAAGAGCTAAAGATATTCTGACCAAACACAAAGAGCAGCTCAAGCAGCTGGCGCAATATTTGCTGGAGAAAGAAGTGATATTCAAAGAGAACCTGGAAGAAATTTTTGGCAAGCGCCTGTACCAGACGGAAGAAGAGAAAAAAGCTTCGCAGTCAGCTCCTGTTGCACCGGGGCCAATATCTCCCATGGAAAATGGAGCTGCCTCACAAAATGGAAGCAATGGTTCTTCGGAAAAAAAAATAACGGATCCAAAATCTGATATCCAAAAAGATACTGGGGAGGAAAAACAGAAAACATTGTTCTGATCTTCATTCGTAGTTTCATAGATATTCGTTTTTCGCAGATTTCATGCACGAGGAAACCACCACTAAAGAAAAGATCCTTAAAAAAATCAGAAAAGCGCTGATCGAAAAGACCGTCAAGGGAACGAATGTTGACTTTGACAGTGAGATTTACCAAAGATCCGAACAACCCCTCGAAATCACTTTTGCGCAGCAACTTACCAAGCTGAACGGAAAGTTTATTTATTGCGAAGATGAAAAAGAGCTTGGTGAAAATATTTCATCCCTATTAGATGAAAATAAATGGAACCATCCCGGTGATAAACAAGGGGCAAGTGTTTTTTGCTTCGAAAAAAAAGCTGCTGATCTGCTGAAAAAATCAAAAATAAGTTTCTCGGAAAGTGAAAAAGACATTCGCCATGCCAACATTGGCATTTCGCTTTGCGAATACCTCGTTGCCCGGACAGGAAGCGTGCTGATTACCTCTAAACAAGCCGCAGGAAGGAGGTTACCGGGCTTCGCTAATTATCATATTGTTATAGCTTATTCATCCCAGATTGTGTACACCATCAAAGAGGCGCTTACAGGAATTAAAAAGAAGTACGGCAATAACTTTCCTTCCATGATCGTAAATATTTCAGGTCCGAGCCGTACAGCAGATATTGAAAAAACGCTGGTGCAGGGAGCACATGGTCCAAAAGAGATATATGTATTTTTAGTGAGCGAATGAAAGATTGGGTCTGCATCTATACTTCTCAAAAATTACAAGAGGCTGAAATGATGAAAGGCTTACTTTCATTCAATGAAATAAACAACGTGGTAGTGAACAAGCAGGATTCGGCTTATATGTTCGGAGAATTTGAAATATATGTGAACAGAGATGATGTTGTAAAAGCTAAGTTTGTTTTGAAAACCAATAACCAAAGAACTAAAAACCAAAAATGAACAACTTCCTGACCAGAACACTAACAGGAACCCTATTCGTGGTGTTGATGGCAGGCGGGATTTTATGGAACATCTGGACGTTTATCGGGCTGTTTTCGCTAATTGCCCTCCTGGGTCTGTGGGAATTTTATTCTCTTATTGAACAGAAAGAAAAGGGCACACAGAAAATACCTGGCTTGATGCTGGGACTCATTTTGATTGCTGCATCCGGGGGAAAATATTTTATTCAGACCCACTCGTTTTCAGCAGCAGCAATGCAAATTTTAATGCTGCTATTCCCGCTATTTCTCCTATTCAAATTATTCAGCAAGACTTTTTCATTCCAAGGCATCTCTCCTACTCTTTTCGGCATATTGTATATTATACTTCCTTTTTGTTACCTCATACTATCCTATTCATCTGTGGGCTGGTATAACAGTGAGAATAATTCCCGGATAATTTTTGGGTTTTTTGTTCTCATCTGGTCAAATGATACGTTTGCCTATTTAGTTGGAATAAGTCTAGGGAAAACCAAACTATTTGAAAGAATTTCTCCAAAAAAAACATGGGAAGGAACTATAGGAGGCCTTGTGTGCGCACAGGGGATTGCGTTCGCCCTTTCAATCTATTTTACAGAACTTACACCACTTCACTGGCACATCGTTGCACTTATTGTTTCCGTGTTCGGAACTCTTGGCGATCTGGTTGAAAGCATGTTCAAACGGAGTCTTGGAGTAAAAAACTCAGGAAATATATTGCCCGGACACGGAGGCATCCTGGATCGCTTTGACGGGGCGCTGCTCGCTGCGCCTTTTGTGGTGGCGTATTTGATGATGGTTTGTTAGACCCCCAGTTAAGCGTAGCATATTATTATTGAATATCAATTTTCTTAAGGTCGCTGAGCGTTGCGTCCCCCGTTCAGCGTAGTGTACGTACGTTGAGCGTTGCGTCCCGCTACGCTCGTTGGCCAAGCCCTCCGGGCTGATTTTATTTTACTGCCTTCCATCTCAAGCATCTGATATTCGGTTGGCATTTGGTAAAAGTAAAACTATTTTATGTAATTGCGGCAGGATGTCCCGCTCGTTCGGATTTGTATTCATAATAAAAAAAGCACAAGGCGCTGGTCGGGATTACCAAAGCCTAAATCCCGCTGAGGGTGATGTTTTGATTGCCGGTTAAATAATTTCTTGATTCTACCCAGCCTTTATCCACTAAACTGCGGTTGGTATATAAGGAAGAAAAGTCAGCAGTATAACTTGCTGCGCCACCGAACTGAGAGGTGCCGCTTACATTCAATGTTCCGCCTTGCACCTGCAAGGCGCTAAGCAAACTGTCAAAGAGCGCCTTACCCCGTGTGCGGCTTCTGCCGGCAACATCGAGCATCGCAGCGGGGGTTTTTGTGCCAATACCTACTTTGACACTGGTTACACTTTGATTTTTATCCTGAGCGTACAATATGTTTGGTTGGATTTTATCCCACTTTTGGGCGTAAACCTCA
>SCSP01000190.1 GCA_004297845.1 Bacteroidota bacterium
TCTTGCCATTCCTCCTATGGGCAGAAGCGTAATGTCTTTTGTTGTATAATGAAATCGTTTAGCCATCAGCGCATGCCCAAGCTCGTGCAGGGTGACGCAAACAAAAATACAAAGTACAAATGCCAAAGTGTATAAAATAGTTGCCGTATTCTCTCCATCTCTTATTCCACTGATAGCGATCCATGCAATCAGAAAAATAAATGTCCAGTGAATAAAAACCTTTATTCCTGAAACATTGCCTATGTATAATGACCATTTATTCATAATCTATTTGAATTTATCCTGCCTTTCTTAGTTCTATGGCAATTGGTTCGTAAGCTAATTCTCTTATAATAATTTCCTTTTCGTACAGTCTATATTTTTCCACAACAATTCTGGACATCAAATAACATACGGTTGATTCGGCTCCTTGATTCAGGTTTACATTACGCTCTTCCAACCCATCATGGCATCCGCCTGTTGCCGGATTATATACAATCTGGTGGAGATGGTTATTGCCATGAAACCAACTGAAAGCTATTTCAATTTTATTTTGGTATTCCTCCTCCCCGAACACTTCATAAAACAAATCAAGGGAAGAAATGGTGTATGCCACATCAATAGGCTGTTCGCCAAAATGTCTCTTCACGTCTCCTCGTTTATGCCAGCCGCGATTGGAAATCACTTTTATTTCTTCGTCAATGAAGATAAGGGAAAGCAAAAAATCGAATGAAGACTTAGCAACACGTTTATAAAGTTCGTTCCCGGTTTCAGAATATGCGCAAAGTAGAGCCTCCGGGATTACACTGTTTGCATAAGTAAGAGATTCCTCAAACCATTTCCAGTTTATGTCAGAAGCTTTATGATAAGCGGAGGTGAGTTTATCCGCCAATTCCACGATTATCTTTTTGATATGCGGATTTTTATTTTTCTTGTTATAACCGGAAAGGCCTTTGATCGCAAAGGCAATCGCCCTGGGAGATTCAAATTCCCGGATCACGTTCAGGGATCTTTTAATTATGCCCTCGGCACGGGTTGTGAAGTATCCGTGCAACAAGTGGCTCATAGAAAGAAACTCTCCAAGCGCCCAAACTGCCCTGCCCATTGAGTCTTCAAGGTTTACATAATTATTTTTCTCATGGTATTTTCCAAATCGGTCAACATAATTCAGAAAACTGCCATTTTTTTGCTGGGCAAATTTTATGAAGTTGAGGTAAATATCAATCAGCGAAACATCGGCTGGCTCTCTTGTCATTTCATAGTGCTTTATCAATGCGATCAAAGCCCGTGCGTTATCATCCAGCGTATACCCCGAATCGAGATCAGGCCTGCATATATTAGAAAATTGAATGATGCCGGATTCGGTCGTCAGCCTTTTGATATGACTCAATGATATTTCAGGAATTGAATATTTCAATGCCTCTTTCATACCTGTGATCTTTCTGAACAGTTCCGCGTGAGCCACAGCCGAGTTTTGCCAGGAGGTAGGGCGAATTTTGTGCAGGGCATTCAAACTCATTTCTCTTCTCTTTTTAGGATCTGCAAGCAATGCGATGGCAGCATCAGCAAGCTGTTTGGGGCTGCTAAAATCAATCAGAACTCCTGCATTGCCGCCCAGCATTTCCTTTGCATGGGGAATAGGCGTTGAAACAACCGGACAGGAACAGCCCATTGCATAAGAGAATGTTCCGCTCACTGCCTGGTTCGGGTCCTTGGAAGTAAAAAGATAAATATCGGTGAGCTGAAGGTATTCCAGCAAATCATCAAGTGATAAATACCGATTAATAAATTTCACATGTTCCTGGACTCCAAGTTCATGTGCTTTTGTTTCCAGATATTTCCGGTATTTTTCTCCTTCGTGCTTCACCACTTCAGGGTGGGTTCTTCCGATTACCATGTAAATTGTATTTGGAAACCTTTCAATAATGGCTGGAAGCGCTTCAATTGCCGTTTCAATGCCCTTTCCTGAACTCAACAGACCGAAAGTGGAAAGAACATTTTTTCCCTTGAGATTAAACCTCTGCTTGATGATATTCCTCTCCGGGCATCCGACAAGATGCGTTCCGTGGTGAATCACAGAAATCTTTTCTGAAGGAACCATATACTCCTTTTCCAAAATCTTCTTTGAATTCTCTGTCATTACAACTACTGAATCGGATACAGCAACAATAGCCCTTACAACATTCATTCGTTTATTGTCCGGTTCAGGCAGAACCGTATGAAAGGCGGTAATGATCGGTTTGTTAATTGTGTACAGGAAATAGAGGGCATTCTCCCCGTATTCACCGGTAAATAGGCCGAACTCATGCTGAACAAAAACTGCTTTGATATTTTTATCGCGATTGATTTTATCAGCAACATCCCTGTAATCTGAATGGCTGGAAGTGTTAAGGACATATTTCACTTCTGACCCATACTCTCTTTCCTGAGGTTTATTGTCAAGTGCGCAAACCTTCATTGAGAACGATTGGGCGAATTTTTTTTCGATGGCTTGCATCAGATCTTGGGTATAAGTAGCAATTCCGCATTCGCGTGGTGGATAGGAACTGACGAATAGAATTTCGCTGGAAATGTTCATGGCAGTTAAGAATTAGATTTTTTTATTTCACCGATTAATTCGTTTATGTTTACTTCGGCTACACCAATCCGCTTATCCGCTGCGCCATAATAGATATAAAGCATTTCGCCTTTAAGAATTGTCCCGGTTGGAAATACAACATTATTGACCGTTCCTTGTTTTTCCCATTCCAGCTCAGGAGAGAAAAGCGGATTAGATAATCTTCCGATTTCCTTTGTGGGGTCATTCAGATCAAGTAGTGCTGCACCTGCATGATACACATACCCGTGATGCGTATCTTCCACTCCGTGATAGATCATCAGCCAGCCATCTTTTGTTTCAATAGGAGGACAGCCCCCACCAATGTAACTTGCCTCAAAGTGCATTTTACTTTCCAGCACCGTGTTTTTTTTTATGCTAAACAGGTGGTCTCTCCAAAACCCATTGTCCAATTCTTTAATGTCATTGAAATAAACAATTTGGATATCCGGATAAATCCGGTGCAAAAAGGCATACTTCCCATTTATTTTTTTTGGGAAGAAAACGACATCTTTATCCCAGATCAAAAGCTTATGCGCTGTTTCCGCTCCTCCCCG
>SCSP01000191.1 GCA_004297845.1 Bacteroidota bacterium
TTTTCTTTTGCCGTAAGCACCGGTATGAGGTCGTACGACTGGAATACGAAGCCGATGTTTTTCAGCCGGAAACTGATCAGTTTATTATCCCCCATCTTCGTGATGTCAGTCCCATTCACAACCACCTGCCCCGAAGTTGGATGATCAAGGCCTCCGATGATATTCAGCACGGTAGTTTTTCCTGATCCGGAAGGCCCCACCAGAGCGGTGAACTCTCCTTTTTCGATATGAAGATGTACTCCATTGACTGCATGCACCGGAATGCTTTTTTCATTATACACTTTTGTTATGTCCTGGGCGTCAATTACTGTTTCCATTTTTTTAGAATTATATTTTTCGTATGGCTTCTGACGGTTTAAGGCGCAAGGCGCGAATAGCAGGATAAATAGCCGAAAGCACAGCTGTAAGCACAGTCATCATGGTAAGCGGAAAATAATAACCCGGGGCAAGTTTCGGATACACAACGCTACTGAAACCCCATTCAGAAAGCCCTTCGGAGAACATGGACATATCAATGCCTCTTTTGCCCGTCCACTGCACGGTGAAATAAGCAGTAAGCAATCCAAGAGGCCCGCCCACCAGCGCGAGGTAAATGGCTTCCAGCATGATCATGAAGAATATACGCAGGCGGGTCATCCCGATCGCCATCAGCATCCCGATCTCACGCACACGTTCCAACACAGTCATCAGCATGGTATTCACAATACCAAAGGTGAGCGCAAGTAAAATGATCCCTACAAAGATGTACATATACTCCCCGAATGAATTTATCACCAGTTCCAGTTCAGGCGAAAGATCTTTCCATGTTTTTACACTCAAAGCCGGAAAGGCACTTTGCAACTCTTCCTTGACAGGGTCGGCCTTGCTGCCATTCTTCAACAGAATAGCGATCTCATGTACAGCCCCTTCGGTGTTCAGCATGCGGTTAAGATCGGAGGAGCGCACATACACATTCATCTCATCCAGCCGGGTGTTTTTTGACCGGTAAGTTCCCGCAATGCGGAAGGCACCCGCCACTATTTCGCCTGAGGTATCCTGGAAGGTAAGAATGATCTTATTTTTCAGTTTCACTTTCAATTTTTTAGCCAGTTTCTCCCCTATTAAAACCGGATTACGTCCTGCACTGTCCAGGTATTTGCCCTCTACAATGCGCGAGGCCAGTTTCGTCACCTTATCTTCCTCTTCCGGAAATATCCCGTAGATGGTCACCCCCGATGCGGTGGAGGGCGAAGAGACCATTCCCGATGAAACGGTACGTGCTGTGAATGCCAACTCTTCCTTCCGGTTGCCGATGCGTTTCTTTACAGCCGCAGCTTCCGACATATAATATTGAACTTCGTGATCATCTTCAAACAAGGGATGATGTAACTGCAGGTGCGAGATCTGTGTCTCCACCGTTTCGCGCATATATTGGTCGTACATCCCCCAGGAGAACGCCACCATGAAAGCGCCTGCCCACAGGCCCACCGCAATGGAAAGTATCACCACCCCACTGCGGATCTTATGTCTCCAGATATTTCTCCAGGCTACCAGGGGTATCATGGTTCAGCTTCGTATTGCTTCAATTGCGTTAAGTCCGTATACTTTTCGTGCCGCATAAAGAGAAAGCACCAGCGAAATAAAAAAAACAATGACTGCCTGTTCCGAGAACACATGCGCTTTATTTGAAAAGGGAATGATCGCTTCCATCCCGTAAGTATCATATATCTTTTTTAATTCACCTCCTATGCGGATGGGATTTTCTTTAAACCACAGGATCACCGGCATGGCACCTATCATTCCTGCCAGCGCTGCGATGAAGGAAATAAAAAAGGATTCGAGGATTACGACCCGGGCCAGCAAACTTTTTTTCATTCCAATGGCCACCAGGATACCGAACTCATGCATGCGTTCGCGGGTCATCATCAGGATGGTACCAAAGACCCCGAAAGCAATTACCAGGTACAGGGTCCCGATGACTATATAATCACCCGCCAGGTCTCCTTCTATGATCTGGTCCAGTTCCGGCAGCATCTGCTTCCAATCCATTATTTCATATTTCAGGGTATCAGTGCTTGCAATGATCTTTTCTTTCACGGTCACCATATCGCTTCCTTCTGCCATCATCAGCGAAACGGAAGAGATCAACCCTTCGGCACCATACATTTCCTGCATCAATTCCAGGGGCATGCTCACCAGGCGCTTGTTCAGTTCGGGCGATCCCAACTGAACGATACCGCTGACAGGATACTTTCCGGCCGCGCTTGCACCGTGATACCCTTGGCTCAGCAACACAATGGTATCTCCCACATCTATGCCAAAGCCGGCAGCCAGACCTTCTGACAGAATCAGAGAACGATCTCCGGCACGTATGTACCTCCCTACCACGATCCTTTCATCCAGGTGCGTGATGTTCTTTTCTTTTTCAGGCACTACCCCCAACACCAAAACTCCCTTGATCTTATCTGCAGAAGATGCCAGGGCAAATGACTCCAGTCGGGGAACATATTCAGTAATATCCGGCTGCTCTTCCAGGAATCCGTAAATACTTTTATCTTCATTAAAACTGTTATCGATGGATTGCTCCTCCCAGTATCCTTTCTTGTGTACCTGAATATAGCCCGAAGAAAAACTGACCACATTGTGAACCATGTGCTCGTAAATCCCTGTATTGGCAGAGCGCATTAACACTGCGAGGATTACGGCAAAAAAAATAGACGCCATAGTAATGAGTGTGCGCCTTTTATTCCGCCAAATATTCCGCCAGGCCATTTTAACTAACATACTACTTGACTTTTTTCATATTTGGAGTGGTAAAAAAGCTGTCTTCAATGGGCTCATCGAAACGAATGTTGTTGTAGATCATCACAGTCTTATGCCCCTTCTTATCAGCCGGGATCATTTCCACTCGGGCGGGAATCATACGCCCTCCCATAATCCTCACATCAGAACTTTGCATGGTGCTTACCAGCATATTTTCTTCATCATAAAATTCAGCCCGCAACTGCAGGTAATCCTTCTTATCTATCCATACGATTATTTTTCCCCACACCACAGCAGCATCCTGTTTGGGAATCATTTTTATCGAATAACAAATCCTTCCATCTATCAGAGAATCCTTCAAAAAGCTATGGGTATAATCTTCTATCGCTGAGGATTCCTTTACCAGATCATCATTGGTAAAATCCGTACCCATCCAGGACTGAGTCATCATGGAAGGGGGTAATTTGATCACCCGTTCGATAGAGGGCACCCAGTTCCAAACTTCCTTTTCTTTTTTCAGAAATACAGTTCCTTTCTCTTTTACCGGGGCAGTAACAAGAATCACCGCATAGGAAGTACCCTTTCCCCACGTTTTCAGTTTCATCTCCCGCGTCCAGGTAGGCCGGACCGTCTGAATGGTCATTTCTGCTTCAGAAGTTTTTCCCCGCATTTTCTCCTCGGCCTTCCGGATCACCTCTTTAGGATCTTCGCTGATTGAAAGAAAGCCCATGACCATAAAAACAGGCAGCATAACACAGAGCATACGAATAGCTGCTTTCATTTTAAAAAACAATATTGAAACGATTGTCGTAAATCTCATCTTCCTGTCTTATCAGGAGGTCGAGTAAAAATGTTCCGATATTCCGCTCATTCAGGATCCGGGCTACAAAATTATTTCTTGGGCTGAAATGACTGCTCCCGCTTCCGTGGGAGAAAACTACAACGGAAGAACAACTTTC
>SCSP01000192.1 GCA_004297845.1 Bacteroidota bacterium
GTTGGAATATTTGAAGAAATAAAAGCGTTTTTAATCAGAGTCAAATTTACAAGTACGCTCGCCAGGTCCATTCCTTCTTCATAAAAAAAGAAAAAAATATTTATAATAAAAATTAAAGAAATATACTGAGGTACCTTACTGTTATTAAAAAAAGGCAGGATAAGTACTATAAATAAAAGAGGGGAAAGAATAAATATTGCGTTTGGAAAAAAACGAGAAGAAACACTAGAAAATAGCAAATTTTGAAGAAACAAATATCCAATTATAGAAACATAAAATGTAAGAAAAGCAGAATAATAATTGAATACCTTTTTGTCAACAATAAGTCCATTCTTCCTATTATAAAATATCAAGAACGGTGCTAAGGGTAACAAATATTTTAAATACCGAAATGGGAAATATATACTAGATAGAACTAACGTAGTTAAAAATAATAATAAAAAAAGGGAAAAAACATTAACCTTCATTTGCATTTTCTATATATAATTCTACTTTAAAGTTTTTAACAAAATACGACAAATAAAACTGCGTTAATCTAATGAGACAACTTTGAATTTATCATCTGATATTTTATCAAAATACCCATAAACTTCATCAAGCACAGCTAATGATGATTTATTGACAACTTTCTCACTGTTTATCTTAATTGCAACAATCTCAATTTCCTCACCAAAAATCTCCTTGCAATTAGGTAAGGCAGATGTAGTCATTCCTGAAATTGTCTTTGGCATTTCCTTTTGATTTAACAAAAAAAGTTCAATTGGTAATTCAATAACCCTAACTGTAATATTCAAATCACTTTTTATCCTTTCTAGCTTTTCAGAAGATTCATCCTTATGAGGAACATAAATCAAATGCTTCGGCTTGAAATAATTTGATATTTTGCTCAAATAATCAAAATACTCCGTTTCTATCAACATTTCAGGGTGAACTTCACTGTATGAGCCCCCCAAGAAAAAAACTTCATCCGTTTTGCTTAATCCTTTTATCTGCTTTTTTACTTCTTTATAAGTATGTCGTATTACTTGATCATTTAACCCCTGTTTAATATCATAAATTGTAAAAAAACAGGCCGCAGGCGGGTGTTTTATACGATAATTTAGAAAATATTTTTTAAATGCCATCTTAAAATATAATTCCCAGCTTTGATTTTTGAAAAATGACCAATTGTTTTTTCTCCTATTATTGATATCAATAGTGGCAACCCCATCGTCCAAAAGATAAAGCTTATTGAATTTGACAGAGTTCATCACATGTAAATTCTCAAGATTTAAATAATAGCCCACAATTAAATTGTCCACACGCTCAAATTGTTTAACTATTTTCTTGATTTTTGAAAAATTTGAAGCTGCTTTTCTAAACACGGCAAATAATCTTCGTTTTTTAAAATTTTCCTCATGCTTTTTTAAAGCCTCAAGGTCCTCGTTAATAAAGTATATCTCCTTCCACAGCGTTGGGTCAATTATCTTTTTTATTACGGTAAGATTAATAGAATAAGCCATAAAAATAACAACAGAACTTTCATTGGAAATATTTAGCTCCTTTTTTGCTTCTATTACATTAATTAATTGCAAAGGTGTACTTATTAGAAATAAATTGACCGGATTGTTCATTCGAGTATTTAATATTAAATATCTATTGAAGATATTTTATTGCGTAAATCACTTTAGACTCCAAGGCATTGGATAAACTTTGTTACTGAAGTACCATGTTAACACGAAACTTATAAAATAACTTATACATAGAGAATATGCAGCTCCAATGGTTCCAAACCGGACTACAAACAAATAGGTTAGTGTAATATTACATAAAGCTGAAAAAGTAGTAATAGAAGCCAGGATGTACGTTTTTTCAGTATAAAAAATATAATTTACAACCATCTTATACATACCGCTAAAGGCAAATCCCAAAGATATCCAAAAAATAAATTTAACTCCAGAAATGAATTCTGAACCTACAAAAAACGTGTAAAAGTAAGGAATGACAAATGCATAAACTGCAGAAAAAACCAGAATACAAATGAAATATAAATAAGTGAATTTTACCAGACGAACATTATCGTCATGGGAATTTTTTTTCAAATTTTTATAAATCCAAGGGGAAAATGCACTATTAAAGGAATCCTGCACCAGCAAAATAATTTGAGCAAATTGGTAACCTACCATATAAATACCTACCTCACCAATATTTTTGACACTTGAAATTATGAGCCTGTCTGAGAGCATAAGTGCCGACATTCCAAATGTATGTGGAATAAGAGGAACGCCAAACTTTAGCGCGTTAATAATATAAGCCCTATTAATACCCGGCTTTATATAATTTTTTTTATATAAAATGTATAAAGTTAAAATGCTATAAAACCCGAATACAATTACCTGAGCAAGTATTCTACCCTTCCACCCTAAATCAAAAGGAATAACTAAAATTAATGAAAGTAAAAGGTTAAGGCTTGTTTGACCAATCTGATAAATCCCATAATAAAAAGGCTTTTCCTCCGCTATCCATATTCCAAGCAATAATTGAAATATAAACTGCGTAGATGCAAAGACAACAATAAGGGGCAACCAATTTGCGGGAAACTCAACCAACCTGCTTATTGGATTAGAAAAAAGCACAAAAAGGACCAATAAAAGTAAAGAACTTGTTAAAAGTACTAATAGAGAATTGAAAAGATAATTTGGAAAATCAACTTCATCCTTTTTAAAATACTGAATACCGACTGCACTACTTGTATTTAATCCAACAAAAGAAACTAGCAAGGTAGAGATTACCTGAAAAATAGATAATATACCATACTCTTCCGGATTCAAATACCTGGTAAGAACAGGGATCAACAAAAAAGGGATGGAACTGTTTATTACGTTGCTGACAGCAAATACAAAACTGGACTTTAAAAGAGACGATTTTAATATTTTTTTTACACTACCGTACATTTTTAATTTCTACTACTGTTATTTTTTTTATTATGTCTTTCTTCCTGCAGAAATTTTCCATTACATTAATCAGCTATATGACAAAGAACTGATCATTTCAACCAATCATAATACCTTTTTATCCCTTCTTTAAAAGAAATTTTAGGCTGAAAACCAAAAGCTTCCCTCGCTTTTGAACTGTCGGAGAATGTTTTAGGAGCATCTCCCTTTTGCATAGTTGTATAGTTGATTTTCGCTTTGATCCCAACAGTTTCTTCTACAGCCTTGATCATGTCCAGGAGTTTTATTGGATGATTGGAGCCAAAATTAAATACATTATATCCTTTTTGATTATAATTAACTATCACTCCAATTATGCCATCAACTATATCATCAATATATGTATAGTCCCTGATTGTGGAACCATCTCCAAAAACAGTTATGGGCTCACCGGCAGATATTTTTCTAAAAAATGAATTTATTGCCAGATCCGGTCTCTGTCTGGGACCAAACACCGTAAAAAACCTCAAGCTGATAAAATCAAAATCCGACATGTTGCAAAGTGTTTTTCCTATCCATTCAGCCGCTATTTTTGAGCTCGCATACGGGCTTATCGGCATTAAATTTATGTCACTTTCTTTCCAGGGAAGGTTAGGATTTATACCGTAAACGCTGCTGGAGCCTGCAAAAATTATCTTCTTAATATTAAATTCTGCAGCAAGGTTGATAACATTTTGAGTCCCTTCCACATTCACCCTTTGGTAAAGTGCAGGATTTTCGAGGCTAGGTCTGACTCCGGCCTTTGCAGCTAAGTGAATAATAATCTGAAAATCCTTTTTCAGATGCGGCTTGATCTTTTCAGGATTTAACAGATCCGCTTCCAAAAATTTATAATTAGGGTTTTTTATGTGCCCGGAAATGTTCTTTTCCTTGGTTGTCCTGTCATAGTAAGTATCAAAGTTATCTATCCCAAGAACGAAATGTCCCTGCAAAAGCAGTTTATCCACCAAACTACTCCCAATAAAGCCGGCCGAACCCGTTACAATGATGTTCATACGTTATATTTTAAAATACATAGGCTAAAGGTATGTATTTCAATCAGTTTATAAATTGAATTTAAATGTAAATAAAAGCCAAACAAGGTCTTTTACCTGACGGAAAAGTTATAAGACGTAATATGTGAATACGTCTGGCCGGGCAAAAGAGTGGTACTTGGAAAATTTTGATGGTTAGGAGAATCGGGATAATGCTGGGTTTCCAGACATAAACCCGAGTATTTGCCATACGCTTTACCTGATTTTCCTTTCAAACTGCCATCCAGAAAATTGCCGGAATAGAATTGCATGCCTGGCTGGTTTGTAAACACCTCCATGCAGCGGCCAGAGGGCGCATGATATAGCTCTGCAGCTTTGGTAAAAGCTCCGGAAACATTATTCAAGATTATGTTGTGGTCATAGTCTGTTGGCAGCAAGGCAATATCTCTCCCGATCACTTTTGGCGAATTGAAATCCAAAGGACCTCCCTTCACATCCAGTATTTTTCCTGTTGGGATCAGATCCTCATTTACTTCTGTATAAAAGCCAGCATTGATCATTAATTCATGGTCAAGGATAGATAATTGTCCGGAAGTATATAAATTAAAATAAGAATGATTGGTCAGATTAATGATGGTAGGTTTATCCGTTGTTGCAGCATACTCGATCTTCAACGCATTGTCAGCCGACAAAGAATAGGAAACAGTAACATTCAAATTACCGGGAAATCCCTCTTCTCCGTCCCTGCTCTCATAAGAAAGTTTAAGAAAGTCGGTACCGTTTGTTTCCAGTATCTTCCAGATTACTTTATCAAAACCAACATACCCACCGTGAATGGAGTGTTCGCCACGGTTCTTGGAAAGTTGATAGGCTGTGCCATGAATAGATACCCGGCCCTGAGCAATTCTGTTAGCATATCTCCCTACGACTGCACCAAAAAAACGATTCCCCTTTTGCAGGTATCCGTCCAGATCATCAAAACCAAGCACAATGTCAGCTAAAATTCCATTCCTATCGGGCACCAGTAGTTGCGTGATCGCAGCACCATAGTTTATTATTGACAGCTGAACACCGCTCTTGTTTTTTAAGTTAAAAAGCGTTACCTCCTTTCCATATATATTTCCAAATACAAATGAATTCGGAAAAAGGGATGGTTTTAGATCAGTTGGCATAACTTAATGAACGAAAAAAGATCAATATATCCTGATCCGGCTTTCTATGTTCTTGCTGCGGTCAGTGTTGCCCTTATAAGCATCATTTATCTCCTGGGCAGAAAACACGAGACGACAAAACGGCATCTTCTCTTTGCCTATACCGACCTCATCTTCGTACTGAAAACTTGCTACCAGAGGAGATGCTGTATTGTCAATTTCAAATCGGATATGGCCTTCATCATTCCCGGTAATGACCGATAATATACCGGAGGTCGGAGAAAATCCATTGAGCGCAGTAATAGTCAGGTGTTTTGTCTGCTGTATTTGGACAGCAGACTGTGAAAGGCAGTAGTCATGCAGCTTATCGCCTCCGCATGTGGTTTGATAATGAAAATTTCTCAGACGATCGTCCGGCAAAAATGTAAATATGAAAGGATGGACAATGTTCAGTGAAAGGTCTAAAACTTTAATGATTCGATGCAGCTCCACATACTGATCGAAGACAGTAATCACATCTTCAATGATGAATTTATCATTACATGAATTATTTGCGGTGATGACAATGCAATTTTCCAGCTCTTTAATGGTCTCGTTCCTTTTGAACAGATGCGTATATTGCTTTCGCTCATTATCATAGCAGATCGCATGCCCGGAAAAGTAATCATTACTGTAGCTTATGTCATCGTATGTTCCGTGTTCGATCCGGCCTATGATCGCATTTTTCTTATCCGATTTCCTTTGAAAAGATTCAATGGAAAGGCCTTTATTTCTGTTTATCTTAAGATCAAAATGTCCGGTACTGATCTCTATCGTGTTCTCCTTTACCTGCACGACCATTTTACCGCCAGCCTTAATTGCATTTTCCTTCTGGCTGCCATCGCTGCGAATGGAATCAAGGGTCTTGGCTATTCTGGACTCAAAATCCTGGTATCTGGACTGCGTAATATGTGTTCTGAAATCGCTGGACCAGTAAAATAATAACTCCTTCCAGCTTAGGTCGTCCGTTATTTTATTTGCAAGGCAGTGAGCCAATATCTTGTAACAGCTTGAGTTTACCTTCAGGTTATTTCTTCCGCCAACGGCCCAGCGGAAGATATTGTACTTATCCTGCTTTTTCACCTGGATGGGTATAAGCGAGGAAAAATATAATTCAGGCAGCCCGTGCACACATTCCTTAAGGATATCCGTCAAAAAGACAAAAGGAGATATCTTTTTAAGATCAGCATACAGCTTTGCGATAGCCTCCCACTCGTTCACACTTAGTGAATTTTCGGTTTTATACCTCCCGGGTCTGAAATCAAATATTTCAGCATCGCTTGTATATACCGGAATGTACTGATCCTTTTTTTCCTTAACCCTGGAATTGATAAAATCAAGGTAAGAGGATCTGTCCAGTTCCCCGTGAACATACCTCTGGAACTTCTGAAAGAAGATCGTATCCGCCCAAAACACGTTCAGAGAATTATTTTTTTTATCCTTCAGTTTTACCGGCCCGAACGAATGTTCACGTGTTACATCGCTTGTGAATTTGTAAAAATTGTTCCATTCCAAAATAATGCTTTCTATTCCTATACTTTTATAAAGAGAAATGAGGTCTGCGGAGAAAGCCATTTCATTGACGAGGAATATCCGGGGGTTCATACCCAAAATCTTCTGATACACTTCCTGTCCTATCCTTAAGTTTTTTGAATTTATCTCATGCGGAACAATAGGTGCAATGATCTGGGAATAGCCGCTTCCTATAAACTCAATCTTCTCTTCAACGATGAGCTTTTTTAGTTCTTCGATCCAGCACTTATCCAACTCCAGAATATACTCAAGTGTAATGGCCGAAGCCTCCAGAGAAATTTTATATCCATTTTCAGCAAGATTTAGCAAAGGCCAATAACATTTCTGAATAACCTCGGCTCTTTTTTCAACCTCAATGGAAGAAAACATGAGGTTACAGTGGTATACCGAGTAAAGACCCATATAATTAAGTTCGGGGGTTTCCGCCACTTCCCATCCAGCCACCGTCAATGATGATCGACTGGCCCGTTATGTAGGAAGAAGAATCGGATAATAAAAAATCGATAGCGCTGAGAATATCGCCCGGTTTGCCAAATCTTCCTTTAGGTATCCTTGAAATGATCGATGAGCTGGAATCCGTATTGCTGGTCAAGTCATTGGTCATATTGGTGGATATCCTGCCCGGGTTAATGGTATTTACGGTGATGTCGTATTCACTCAGCTCAACAGCCAAAGTCTTGAGGAGCTGCTCCATGCCCCCTTTCGAAGCTGCATAAGGAGCGATGTTCCGGATCCCTATTCGGGATGTGAGCGAGGAGATGCCCACCACACGTCCGAAATTCTGTTTGACAAGCTGAGGAAAAAAATATTTACAGATCAGAAAATTGGATGTCAGGTTTGTATTAATAATATCATCCCATTCGGTCTTTGATACATCGAGAAGCGGTTTTCGCAATTGTGTTCCCTGGGATAATATCAAATAGTGAAAGCTGCCCAGATCTTTAGCGATGATTTTAGAAAGCTCCGTGATTTCCTTTTCATTCCTCAGGTCGCATTGATAATAAGTGTTTGAAGGATGCGTATTCTGACTACGCCCGATCCCAACAGTTCTCACTCCGTTTTTCCGGAGATGATCGGCAATGGCGCTGCCAATGGAACCGTTCGAACCAAAAACAATTGCTGTTTTATTATTTCCTGACAATTCTTTACGTATTAAAGGATTCAAACCATGCATTTACCGACCATCCCCCGTCTATTACCAATTGCTGCCCGGTAATGTGTTTGGAATAGTCGGAAGAAAGGAACAATACCAGATCTGCCACATCGCCCAGCGTACCAATCTTATTGAGAGGGGTGCGAGCAAGCATTTTCGTTTTAACGGTTGGGTTTTGCTCCAGAAAAAATTTCGTACGGCTGGAGTAAATCGGGCCGGGTGCAATGGAATTCACTCGGACATTATATTTCCCGACCTCCACAGCCATAGATCGTGTGATCCCTTCCACGGCAGATTTGCAGGCGTTATACAGGATCCTGTTCGGGTAAGTAGCTTTGATGTGAAAACTTGTGAAATTGACAATACTGCCACCGCCTGCATCCACTAGGTGCTTGCCGAAGATCTTAGACACCAGAAAAACGCTGTTAACATCAACTTTGAAAGCTTCATTCCAGGCAGCCAGTTCTGTTTCAAAAATTGACTTGGTATAAGCAGGAAAAGCAACACAATTTACTATACCATGAAGGTCTTTCGTCAGTTTGTTTGTTTTTTTCTCCAAATCAAGGACTGATTCTTCATCAGAAAGGTCACATTCAAAAAATAACTTCTCAAATCCTTTAATGCCGGAATCTTTATACTTCTCAAGAAATTTTTTCTTGGATTTTCCAGCCAGGATCAGGGAGGCACCGGCTTTATGAAGAGATTGAGCGATCTCCTTTGCGAAATCCCCGTAGCAGCCTGCAATTAATATTTTTTTTTCTTTTACCATCATACTTTTTCCCAGGAAGGTTTTTTGCACAGATATACCCATATGTAAGACACACTCACATTCGGTTCAGCACCCACCGGATGATACCCCATAGGCACAACCGAACAGGTCCTGTCCTTTACGATCCAGGCTCCATCCACGGCTTCATTGTTACACCAAACACCTTTACCTACCTGAATAGCTCGGCCTGAACCTCCCTGAATGAGATAAAAAAAGACCTCTTCAAAACCGGGTTCGAGATTCAATTCGAAATCATGTGGCAAACTCGACCAAGTTCCTTGTCCTGCATGTTTGGTAATGCCCAAGCGCATATGCTTAGCAAACGTTCTAGGCAAAAGGTAATGATACACCTCCCGCTTAAAGTTATCCTTGCCTATTGTTAAATGCTTGCGTTCCGACAGATCAACACGATGCTTTTTACCCGCATGCTCATAATCAACGTAGGATATGTCATTATCCGCTCCGATCTTTACGATGGCCTTTTCATCAGGCGATTCAAAAGTCAAAGTACTTTCTTTCTCATTAAAACTCACTTTTAGAGTTTCAAGGTTGTTAAAATTGTTCCAGATCATACGTATATATTGTTGGTTAAGTTTTTCATTGATTTGGCAAAGGCATTCTGTAAATTATAATCGGTTCCAACAGTGAAGGACCTTCCTGTGCAGTCTTTCGGCTTAAAATTAAACGCGGAAAGGACCACTACGTTCAAAGCAGAATCCTGAAAGGAGAAATGATCATACCACATTTCCAGTGTTAAAGTTTCGCCCAAAGCAATTCTTATCAAACCTCCAACAAAGTCGGAACCTCTTAAACGAGAACTGAGCGAGCTGTCCCAGCCACCGGACAGTCTGGGCGTAAGTTCAAGAATTACGGGACCACGGTCCGTGATCATAATATCTGCCTTTAAAATTGCGGCATGCTTCAGTTTATCAAAACCAAGCGCACAACCCGAGCTGTATATTTCATCTATAATCTTAACCTTCATTTTGTGATCATGCTGAGAAGGATTGATATGCCCCAGCTCTACTCCCCACGGAAGATCGAAATCCGTAAATTTCTCAAGATTAAAAAGAGCAAGGTCATTTCGGAACAAACGGTCAACCCAGTTCAGAAAATACATCTTTCCATTGCACCATAATGTTTCAACGCTCAACTCTGCCACTCCGTGCTTGATGGGAATCAGCATCTCCTCGATAATGACCAGCCCTGTTGTACCGTTCTTCTTTGCATCGTTGAAAATTTCCTGCGTGTAATCCGCAGCCTTTTCAATACAGTTAAACCCTCTGCTTCCTGAATTATCGGTCGCTTTAACCACAAAAGACGAAAGCTTGTTTTGAGAAACATATTTTAATGATGCCTCATAATCAGAAAAAGAGCTGGATTTGGGCTGATACACTCCGCTTTTGATCATCACTTCCCGGAAAAGATGTTTGTTCCTGCAGATCTTTGATATCTCGGGGTCGAGGCCGGGCAAGCCCAGTTTTTTCGCAATGACATTTACGGAATAATGGCAGTCCGCAGCAGTTGTCATGACGGCTTTGAGATCAAAGGCCTTCTGAATCTTATCGATTGAATTCAGGTTGCTTTCTACGTCAAATGTATCGTACGGCAAAACGAGTGCGGCATACTTTGCACAAATGCATTCCTTGTTCATATCAGTTATGATCAAGGAGTACCCCAGTTCAGTAATCCTTTTTGCCGCCACCTCCTGCATAGGTCCTCCGGCAAAAAGCCATATTGCTTTCTTTTTACCCATAACTATTCTGTTATTTTTTTCTTCCGAAGATAATAAGCTCTCTTCCTATTCCCAATTTAGAAAATGCGCTGTACAGTTTCTCTCTAAGGTCGCCATTTCCGGTTTTCTGTAAATTAAATTCAAAACTTTTTCTCATCGAATGACAATTTTTTCCTGTCGCGGGATCATCCAGATAATTCTGGTCCATTAACAGGAATAGATCGATTGGGAACGTAACATTCTCATACTCAACCTTAAAACCTGAACGATCGAAGAGCTTCCTTAAGCTCTTTTGATTGAAATAATTCAAGTGTTCAAATGGACTCACCCACCACATTCTCCTACCCAATATTACATTAATTTTCTGAATGATCGTGAAATCATTCGGCACAATTACGCACATGAGGCCTCCCTTTTTCAGCATGGATGTCGATTTTTTCAGAAAGCCTTGAGGATCCAGAATGTGTTCCAAAACAAGGGAGCTATGTATGAAATCAAATTTCTCTTTTGAGGAATCCAGTTCCTCCAGTGTAGTATTTAAGACCTTGCATTTATATTTATTCCGGGAGTACTCAAAAGCATCCTTGGAAGGTTCAATCCCTGTTGCCTCGAGACCATTTTTCCTGGCAACATCCAGAAATAAACCAGGGCCCGATCCGATATCAAGAAGTTTTTTGCCGGAACTTTTGGAAGATGATAGTTTTTTGAAGGTTTTCAGGATGTCTTCGTAATTCAGCGCCCACCAGTCATGGTCTCTTTCGTAATCAGAAAAATAGGATGTTTTTACGTCCTTGTAAAATCTTTTTTCGTAGAAATCATTCAGTTCATTTAGGCTCGGCAAGGGGTTTACGTGGGCAAAACCGCAGGACTTACAGTCAATTACACGAACTTTTCCTTCCTGGTAAATAATGTTTCCTTTATGCATATTGTTTTATAATTGCTTCGATGATTTTCGGCCAATCGCAGATTGTGCTCCTTGACCTGAATTCTTGAATGCTTTTTTTAATGCTGGTACTATCTTCAAAAAACAAACTCATTTTTCTCTGGAAATTCTCTGCAAAATTATTGATTAATCCAAGAGAGACGCAAAGTGAATTTTTCTCAAAAATACGGGCCGAACGTTCGTGATCGGGCGTAGGGGAAATACATAGAAATGGCACCGATAGCGCAGATAGTTCATAAGCGGTAACTCCAAACGCAATAAATGCAAAATCAACTGACCTGAAAAGAAAAACAATATCCTCAGGTGCCTGGACAACTGATATTCTTAAGTTTTTATAATCTGCAGACTCTTTTATTGAAGGTAAACGGTTGAACTGGGGCCCAACCAACAAAATAAACTCATAGCTATTAAATATCTCAGGGTTACTTACAACCAATGTCAGCATTTTTTCAGTCAAGTAAAAGGGGTCGGTAGAACCAAAGGATAATAGTATTTTTTTAGTTTCTACTGAAGAAGAAACATTGGATTTAACCGAAAATTCCTTTCTAAGAAATACATACTCCCATCCCGAATAGACCTTACCTGAAAATCCATCCCAACTCCATTCTTTCAGCTGAGGGATTGGAGGAAAAATAACGGTGTCCGCTGCAAGCCTTGTATCCTCGGGAGAATCAATGACAATTACTTTGAGTTTAGCTTCATTTTTTATCACAAGCATTTCATCCTTTGACAGATCACCGCGGGTATCATAAACCAGATGCGTGATCTTGTGTTCCTTTAAGGTGCCGATGAACTCTGCAACATGATCAGATCCCGCAGATAGCTGCACGATTTTATACTTTTTTTCACGGATCCTGTTCACCCAAAAATCATCAAATTTTAATGCAAAAATGAAAGGAATGCCATGAGATAACAACTGATCTGCCAGGGCGAGCATTCTGACTATATGACCGTTGCCAAGTTCTCTGCTCCCGTCTGTTCGGATTAGGATATTCAAACTCTTTTTCAGTTTATATTTTAGCCCTGGTAGTAAGCAACGGCCTGAGCCCATCGGAAGGATCAGCTCTCCATTCCCGCTCCACCAGTTCAGAAGGGGATGGTTTGATCTCGGGATTACCATCTGCCAACCTTGCTTCGTTCAATACAGAAATTACTTTTTTTATCTGCTGAGGCAACCAGCAATGTCCACTTTTGTACTCGTAACCGCTTCCGTCCAGATCAATATGGAACTCAACCATCTTGGAATCATATTTCAATACCGAACTGAGCATAACAGAATCCAACACCGTATGATCGGACCATCCGAAATCGATCACTTTGCCGGGAAGGAAATCAGTATACTTTTCACGCAATGTTTTTATCACTGCCAGATTAACGTCCTTAGCGGGTGTAGGGTATGCGCTGTTACAATGCAGGATCAGAATTTCCTTTAAGGGATGACCTTTAAGAAGGTTTAAAGCAGATTCTATCTCATTCGGAGTACACATGCCTATTGAAAATACAAGCGGCTTTCCGGTGGAAGCACAGGCTGTAAAAAGTTCTTTCCATAGCAATTCGTAAGATGCTATCTTAAAAAAATCCACATGCGGATCCAATACAGCAACTCCACTCAGATAAAAGGGCGTGCAGGAAAACAACAGTCCTTTCTTTTTTGAATACTCCGCCAACTCAGGAATGAGATCTTCTTTCAGTTCCCACTGTATCCTGTCAAGCACTTCCGGTTTTGCCTTGAAAACTTCCTTGGAAAAAAGTTCTTTTATCTTAAACATCTGGAATTTCACCCCGTCACAACCGGCTTCTGCTGTTGCATCGATCAGTTCCTTGCAGCGGTTCAGATCCCCGTTATGGTTGGAGGATATCTCTGCAACAAACAGAGGTTTATTAAAGGATAATAAGGATCTCATATGATTTTTCTAAACACTGGTTTTGTCTGCTCGCCAACCAAATATTTTTGATACCCCTGCTGAAGTGCTTTTGCATATACTTCAAGCATTTCTTCGAACGCTGCCAGGAAATATCCTACATCCTCGGTCTTGTGGCTGAAACAGGGGAT
>SCSP01000193.1 GCA_004297845.1 Bacteroidota bacterium
CCGTTTGCCCCCAACCCCTGAAGGGGAGTATTTGTATTACTCCCTTTAGGGCCGGGGCTAACTTCATATACCCTTTCTCCAAACACATTGTAAATCTCAATGGTTGAAACTTGATTCCCGATAGCTATCGGGATGATACCTGATACTTGAAATTCCCCGTTGGAAGGATTGGGCCAAATATTTACCTGTAGCGCACCATCGTTAGGCTGAGCTATACCTGTGGCTGTGCAGTTAAGATCCACCGGAACAGTAAGAGTACCTATGCCAGTGCATCCCGCAGCATCGGTTATCATTACAGAATACGTAGTGGTAACGCTGGGAGCCGCTACTATATTAGCAGTAGTAACTCCTGTATTCCATGAATAGGTTGTGCCCCCGGAAGCGGAGATAAAAACCTGTTGGCCTACGCAAACCGTGCTGCTTGGATCGGAGGAAATAACGGCTGTAACTGCACAAGCGGTTGTTGTGTCGGGAGTGTATTCCCAGAAGTCATCATAAACCTGCTTAATGTGGCCTGCTGGTGCATTGGGTGGGTCCATTCCGAGACCTATGTACCCTTTGTCGCCAATGGAAAAGCCAACAGCCAATTTTCTTACCCCTCCGCTCACATTGGCTCTTTGTGTCCATGTATTAGTTGCCTGATCCCATTCCCAGAAATCGTCAATTGCCTGAGAGGTGGTAGTGTAAACTTCTCCGGTTCCTATATACCCTTTGGCGGTACTCTGGATGGAAAAACCAACGGCTCCGGTTCTTGATGTCGCTGGAAAATCGGCTTTCTGGGTCCATGCGTTGCTTGCCTGATCCCATTCCCAGAAATCATCCTTAGGTTTAGCGAGTCCTGACGCTGTTCCGATATATCCTTTGGCGCCTATGGAAAAGCCTGTTGCGCCATATCTTGCCGCAGCTCCAAAATTTGATTTCTGCGTCCATGTATCCGTTGCCTGATCCCATTCCCAAAAATCCTTAGTGCCTCCAGGGGCACCTCCCGTCCCTATATATCCTTTAGTCCCTATGGAAAACCCTACAGCCGACCATCTTGCCACTCCGCCAAAATTGGCTTTCTGCTGCCATGCGTTTGCTGAAGGGTCATACTCCCAGAAATCCTGAAGATTAATTCCTCCATCCCATCCAGTTCCGATATATCCTTTTGTTCCTATGGAAAAGCCAACAGCATAGGCCCTTGCTCCTCCGCCAAAATTTGCTTTCTGTGTCCACACATTGCTTGCCTGATCCCATTCCCAAAAATCTTTCTGGAGCCCGTTATAATGACCGCTCCCTGTTCCAATATATCCTTTTGTTCCTATGGAAAAGCCAACAGCGGCAGTCCTTTCTCCTCCGCCATAGTTTGCTTTGGGTATCCATGTATTAGTCTGTGAGAATGTCGTTGAAAGAGAGAAAAAAAAGACTACAGCGATTAAGAAAATCCTCCATCCGGACATTAAAACATTCATTAACGGCAGGATGAAATTGCAGCAATTTATCTGAGGGTGAAAAACTGCGCGAGGGTTGGTTTGTTGTTTCATTTTGACTGTTGTTTTAATTGTTGTTGTTTTTGGACTTTTAGCATTTATGAGAGTGAAGGTAAGTTGTCGTGAACAATAATAAAAATAATTTATTTTCTATTTTAA
>SCSP01000194.1 GCA_004297845.1 Bacteroidota bacterium
TAATTGTTCTTCTGAAAATATTTTAACTCGGAGTGATCCATGGGAATTGCCGGAGTCCAAACAACAAGAAGTCCGGAACCCGGAGTTCGGAGTTCGGAGCTTATCAGATCAACATTATCTTCATAGTGAACAGCTATCCCCTCGGCAACCAGTTCATCGGTGAGTGCAGTTCTGGTCTTATCGTACCCGCTCACACTTTTACCCATTGCCTTGCAATAGCGGGCCAAAGCACTCATGCCGATGCCGCCTATACCTAAAAAATAAATGTATTTTATATTTTCAAAATTCATGGTTGCCAATAACGTCCCGATAGCTACCGGGACTGTTACGAATAGTGCGAATCAGTATTTGTTTAATTCTTCATTAGATGAATTACTTCCCTAGCAATTGTTTCGGCAGCATTTGGAAATGCAAGTTTCCCAATATTATCACTGAGTTTTTTTTGCAATTGCCCATCGTTCATGAGAGCAATTATTTGCGTGCCTAATTTTTCTCTTGATTCATTATCCTTTACAAACAAGACCGCCTCATTTTTGACCAGCGCCGTGGCGTTTTTTGTCTGGTGATCTTCTGCCACGTTGGGCGAAGGGACCAGAATGCATGGTTTTTTCACAATTGCAAGCTCTGAAAGTGAAATTGCCCCGGCACGCGATACAACAATATCGGCAGCAGCATAGGCCAAGTCCATGTGGGTGATGAAAGCTCTCACCCATCCTTGATCCTTTGTAAACACTTTTTCTGCAGTATCAATATATCCTTTTCCTGTCTGCCAGATAATCTGGATATGATTTTGCTTTAATAACTCCATCGAAGCAAGAATGCTTTCGTTGATGGTACGCGCACCTAAACTTCCCCCTATCACCAAAAGAATTTTTTTATCAGGATTCAGACTAAAAAACTTCATTGCCTCATCCTTTTTTCCTTCCAGGCTCAAAATATCCTGCCTCACCGGATTTCCTGTGATAAGGATTTTATCTTTCGGAAAATATTTATCCATTCCTGAATAGGCCACACATATCCGGTTCACCTTTTCAGCAAGTAGTTTATTAGTAATGCCGGGGTACGAATTCTGCTCCTGGATCAGGGATGGAATTCCCATGCCAGAGGCCACTCTCAGCAGGGGTCCGCTGGCATAACCGCCTGTACCGACAGCAGCATCGGGCAGGAAATTCTTTATTATTTTCTTCGCCTTCATCATACTTAATATCACTTTAAAAGGAAATAACAGATTGTCAAATGTCAATCTCCTTTGCAAACCGCTTATCCATAATCCTTCTATTTTATATCCTGCCGCAGGAACCCTTTCCATTTCCATTCTTCCCAAAGCGCCAACAAAAAGTATTTCCGTACTCCTATCAATTTCTCGCAGCGCGTTCGCAATGGCAATAGCGGGGAATATATGTCCCCCTGTACCTCCCCCACTGATTATTACTCGCATATATGTCACCCCCCTACCCTAAAGGGAGAGGAAGTATTTTTCTTTACATCTCAGAAGAGACATTTTGCATTACTCCCTTTAGGGCAGGGGTGTCTTCTTTCTTTTTTTCTTTTTCCAACTCCCTGCTTGCACTTAATACCATACCTATCGCAATACTTGCAAACCAGATGGATGTTCCGCCCATGCTCACCAGGGGGAGCGGCTGACCTGTTACAGGAACCAAATTCACCGCCACCATCATATTGATCATTGCCTGAAAAACAAGGATGAACGAACACCCTATAGCCAGCAGGCTGGGAAATATCTTCTGGCACTTGGTGGCAATGCGTACCGCCCGGTATAATAAAATGAGGTAAAGAAATATCACCAGAATCGCCATCCACAATCCATATTCCTCAATAATGATCGCGTAAATAAAATCTGAATAGGGATGCGGAAGAAAATTCCGCTGGGTACTCTTGCCGGGACCCTTCCCCATGATACCGCCAGTTGCGATGGCAATCTTTGCCTGCTCTACCTGATAATTGGTTTCACTCTTTCCATCAGCAAAATTCTCTATCCTCGCTTTCCAGGTAGCGCCACGATGGATAGCGTTCGGAAAGTTCCAGATAAATATTCCAAGGAGACAAACAGCGAGAGCGCCTACTCCAACAATCGATAATATATATTTGAAATTTATTCGTCCGATGAACATCAGCACAAGACATGTAGTAAATAACATAGCTGCGGTTGAAAAATTCGCAGGCATGATTAGCACACATACCGCCACTACCGGAAGGATGACGGGCAGAAACGCACCTTTGAAATCTTTAATATCCTCCTGTTTTACGGCAAGAGTTCGGGCCACGTAAAGGATGAGCGCGATCTTTGCGAAGTCAGAAGTCTGGAAGGTAAGGTCAATCACAGGAATTTTCAGCCAGCGGCTTGCCTCGTTGATACTAGAACCCGAAAGCAATGTGAGAAAGAGAAGCGGTATAGCTACAGCAATGGCGATTATGGCAAAACGGGAATAATAACCGCTCCTCACCTTATGAGCAAAAAACATCAGCATCAAACCAAACAAAATGATTCCCGTATGTTTCAGCAGGTAAGGAGCCGTATCACCAGCCTTGTATTTGTAAGCAAGCGTTGAGATAGAACTGTAAACAGCAAGAATGGACAAAATGGACAGCAGTACGACAACCGCCCAGATCGTTTTATCTCCGTTTATTTTTTTTAAAAAGTTCTTCATAATGATTTTACCGCTTGTTTAAACTTTCTACCTCTGTCCTCATAATTATCAAACAGATCAAAACTTGAGCAGCAGGGAGAAAGTAACACGGTCTCTCCTTTGGCTGACAGGCGTGCGGCCGCACGCACCGCGTCATTCGCAGAACAGGTTTCAACAACGGTATCAACCAATTTTGAGAATGCCTTGATGATCTTTTTATTATCGGTTCCCAGGCAAACAATTGCTTTCACTTTCTGCTTTACAAGCTCCTTGAGCATATTGTAATCATTTCCTTTGTCAACACCGCCTACTATCCATACCGTAGGGTGCGACATGCTCTCAAGCGCGTACCAGGTAGAGTTCACATTGGTGGCTTTGGAATCATTGATGTAATCAACGCCATGAACCCTTGAAACAAACTCAAGCCGGTGCTCAATGTTTTGAAAATCGGATAAACTTTCACGGATCACGCTCTTGCGAACATCTACCAGTCTGGATGCGATTCCAGCTGCCATTGAATTGTAAATGTTGTGTCTGCCTTGTAATGCTAATTGTTCTACGAACATATTGGTTTGGTTTTTGGGGTTTATATAAATAGTTAATTTGTTCTTTGTTAAATAAGCGCCTCGTTTTACTTTTCTTTTTATCGAGAACGGAAAGGCTTGCGCCCTGATCTTCTTTTTCTTTATTTCTTTTGTGATTACTTTGTCATCCGTACAAAAAATGAAAGCGTCTTCCTGGGTCTGATTCTGCGTGATGCGGAACTTGGAGTTGATGTAGTTCTGAAATTTGTAGTGATAGCTGTCCATGTGATCGGGTGTGATGTTGGTGAGGATGGCGATGTTGATCCTTGTCTTGAACATGCCGTCCAGCTGAAAACTGCTGAGCTCCAGCACGTAGTAGAGCCCACCCCTACCCTCCCGAAGGGAGGGAGCCTGCGCGTGCAACTCTCCCCCTTCGGGACTGCCGAAGGCAGCGAGCGCAGCTCTGGAGGGGGCTTTTTCCTTTGCAACCATCATAGCAAAGCTTTTCCCTATATTTCCGCCCAACTTCACATTGTATCCCGCATTTTTCAGGATGTGGTACACCATGGAGGTAGTGGTCGTCTTGCCGTTGGTTCCTGTGATGCCGATGAGTGTTGCGCTCGTATACCTTGCCGCAAACTCGATCTCGGAGATGACCGGAATTTTTTTCTTCCGTATCGCCTGCATCATCGGTGCCTTTTCAGGTACCCCGGGGCTTTTCACCACCTCGTCCGCATTCAGAATGAGGGAAGCGGTATGCTTTCCTTCTTCGTACGCGATTCCATTAAGAGAAAGAACGTTCCTGTATTTTTTATCTATCTTGCCTTTATCCGAAACGAAAACGTCAAATTCTTTTTTCTTTGCCAGCACTGCAGCTCCAACACCGCTTTCAGCTCCTCCAAGAATTACTACTCTTCGACTCCATTGCATTCTCATCTCAGCTTAAGCGTTACGATCGTCATTATCGCCAGCAGGATGCCCACGATCCAAAATCTTGAAGCAATTTTTGCTTCGTGCATACCGAGTTTCTGATAATGATGATGAAGCGGAGACATTTTGAATATCCTCCTGCCCTCACCGAATTTTTTCTTTGTGTACTTGAAATAGCCTACCTGCAGCACCACGGATAAATTCTCAATCAGAAAAATGCCGCAGAGAATGGGGATCAGCAGCTCCTTTCGCAATACAATAGCGAAAACTGCTATGATGCCTCCCAGGGCTAAGCTTCCGGTATCGCCCATGAACACTTGAGCAGGATAAGAGTTGTACCAAAGAAAACCCACACAGGCGCCTACAAATGCCGCAATAAAGACCACCAGCTCTCCTGAGAATGGAATGAACATCACATTGAGATAGTCTGCAAAAAATAAATTACCGGATATGTAGGCAAAAATTCCAAGCGTTGCACCTATGACAGCCGATGTTCCGGTAGCAAGCCCGTCAATTCCATCGGTGATATTGGCGCCATTCGAAACAGCTGCCACAATAACGATGACGGCAAGAATATATATCACCCAGGTATATTTCCTCATTCCTTCGCTGATCATCGCCATCACGGAGGAATAATTAAACTCATTATCCTTTACAAAAGGAATGGTTGTATTCGGCAGTTTCTTTTCGAGCATGTAGTGTTTTGTTCCATCCCCGTCCACGATCTCAGTCACCTGAGTTCTGTCTACTTTCTGCAACAGCGTTTCAGGTATCTCCACTTTGGTCTGTATGTCAGGGTGGAAATAAACAGTTGCTCCTATGATCAGTCCAAGCCCGATCTGTCCCAGTACTTTAAATCTTCCGGCTAAGCCTTCTTTGTCTTTCTTGAACACTTTTATATAGTCATCCATGAATCCTATCAATCCCAGCCAGATCGTAGAGACTACCATCAGTATGATGTAGATGTTGTGAAGCTTGGCGAAAAGAAGAGTAGGAACCAGGATGGCTGAAATAATAATCAGTCCTCCCATCGTGGGGGTTCCCTGTTTTTGCTTTTCCCCTGCCAATCCGAGGTTACGGATGGTCTCCCCCACTTGCTTCTTACGCAGCATTTCAATGATCCTTTTGCCGAACACCATCGAAATGAGAAGCGAGCAAATGATAGCCAAGGACGCACGGAAAGAAATGTACTGGAACACTCCCGATCCCGGTAAGTCAAAATTCTTGTGCAGATATCCAAATAAATAATACAACATCGGTTATCGGTTATCAGTGATCGGTTGTCGGTTATTTTTCATTCGCAATTCGATGGTTCAATTATTCAATGGTTCGTCATTACGGCTGTTCAGCTATTCATCATTTCAAGATGCTCACTGAGAATTTTCACATCATCAAAGGGGTGCTTTACTCCTTTTACATCCTGATATTTTTCGTGGCCCTTTCCCGCAACTAAAACGATATCACCGGTAACGGCCAGGGAGCAGGCAGTTTTAATTGCCTCCCTCCTGTCTGTAATAGACAAAACTTTTTTCTGGTCAGCACGGCCTATCCCTTTCTGCATCTGGCGGATGATATCTTCAGGATCTTCGCTTCTCGGATTATCCGAGGTAAGGATCACTTTGTCGCTTTCCTCGCAGGCGATCTGAGCCATCACAGGGCGCTTGAGCGCATCGCGATCTCCCCCGCAGCCCAGCACGGTTATCAGCAGCCCCAGCCCTTCCCTTCCCGAAGGAGAAGGGGACTGAATGTCGCGGATAGTGCGAAGCACGTTATACAAAGCATCAGGCGTATGCGCGTAATCCACAATTCCAACTATCCCACCGGGTGATTTCACCTGCTGGAATCTTCCGTCAACAGAACTCAGGCTGCTCAAAGCCGTGAGGACTTTTAGTTTTTCATGACCAAGAAGCATCGCGGTGGAATAAATGGCAAGTAGGTTGCTGGCGTTGAACGATCCGATAAGCTTGCTCCACATTTCAGTTCCATCCATATTTAAAAGCAAACCAGAAAACCGGCTTTCTACTATTTTGCATTTGAAATCGGCAGAAGATTTGAGCGCGTAGGTTTTCTTCGCTGCACTGGTATTCTGAAGCATTACTATTCCATTCCGGTCATCCTTGTTCACCAGCGCGAATGCATCGCTCTCCAATCCGTCAAAGAATTTTTTCTTTACTTTTAGGTATTCTTCGAAGGTTTTGTGGTAATCGAGGTGATCGTGCGTAAGGTTGGTGAACACGGCTCCGGAAAACTTCAGCCCTGCAATTCTTTTCTGAACAACAGCATGCGAACTCACTTCCATAAAACAATACGTACATCCCGAATCAACCATTTGCTTCATTAACAAGTTCAGCCGAATGGCATCGG
>SCSP01000195.1 GCA_004297845.1 Bacteroidota bacterium
CAAGATACCAGATCCACTCCTTTCGGGTATCAGGCCTCCAATTTTTAGCAATGTGGTAATCCCAAAAAATATTTTTTTCGGCCGTATTCATTGGACAAAGATAGAATATTAAGCCTGTTTGGCAAAATAGCAAGAACAGCCGGTGAGAAGTCCAAAGTCCCAAGCTCCAAGGAGCCCGAAATAGTCCCTTAGGGCCAGGAGGCAGCTCAGTAAGGTTTTACGAGCGTTTCAAGAGGTATGTGAAGTTTGTTGTAGAGCTTTCGAATCATGGCAAGATTCAATTTTCTTGTTTTGTGAAATATGTCCGACACCCTGCTTTTATACCCAAGTATATTCGCCAGATCTTTTTTAGTTAATCCCTCGGAAGTAATCTTTTCTGGTTTTAATTCTTTTGAGTTCCATTGTGTCTGGTGTATTACATTATTTATTTTTCTTTAGGTACATATCCACGATTTCCGGATATATTCTGCCGTATGCAGGATGGGGCCAATGAATTTAATGAACAGCCATCCTTTCTGATGGGCATCTCTAAAAACCACCCTATACCCTCTCTTGAGGAGAGGGAAGGGTGAGGCGAAAAGAGGGTTTTTAGAGACGCCCTGATAATTGATCTCTGCAAACCGACACAATCACACCTGTTAAACTGTTTACAGGAGATTTGTCCATTTCAATGAAAATACGTACCTTTGGCGTTAGTAACGTAAGGCAATAGTATGATTCTATCATTTGGCGACAAAAACACGGGTAAAATATGGGAAGGAGAACGGCTTAAAAGTATGTCGGCCTATCTGCAGGAAATCGCAAGACGGAAACTAAGAATGTTAAATAACTCTCAAAATATTGCAGACCTGATGGTTCCTCCTTCAAACAAACTTGAAAAGTTGAAAGGGAACTTAAAGGGCTTTTATTCCATTCGTGTTAATTCTCAATGGAGAATTATATTTAAATGGGAATCAGGCAATTCGTCACTTGTTGAATTAATAGACTATCACTAAAAAACGATAAATATGAGACACTTAAAAAATGTACATCCGGGAGAAGTCTTACAAGAAGAATTTCTCATCCCCCTTCATCTGACAGCTTATAAACTCTCAAAGGACATTTCTATTCCTCAGACCAGGATCTCCGAAATATTGAAAGGAAACCGCAGGGTAACAGCGGACACAGCACTCAGGTTTTCAAAGTATTTTGGAAACTCTGCAAAATTCTGGCTTGGACTTCAAGATGACTTTGACATTGAAGAAGAAAAACACTATAAGTTGACGGAATTTAATGCCATAAGACAATTTAGTCTTAAACGCGTAGCGTAAGGCCAGACTCAATTAACAGCCGGAAAGAAGTAAACATGAATAATTCAGGAATTAAGTAAGTCGTTCAGGTGGACATGATTTATGCCGTTTATATTTTTAGGGCGTATGTTTTATTGATATTTCGGATAAAGGGCAGGTCCTCCCCATAACATGTATTTTTTAAGTTCACGTATAAGTGAAATTTTACAGATATATATCAGGACTTACGCAAAAGCAAGCGTAGGATTTAGTAGATTAGTAGTTCAGTAAGTGATAAAAGATACGTGATGACTAACAGGCAATTATTTTTTAACCGTCTCGCGCAGACATCCCCCGCGCCTCCTGCTTTGGAAATTAAAAGCGCGAAAGGAATATATCTCCGGAGCGCGAATGGAAAAAAATACATGGACCTCATCTCGGGTATTTCTGTCAGTAATGTGGGGCATGCGAATCCGAAGGTAACTGCAGCGATCAAAAAGCAACTCGACAAACACAGCTACCTGATGGTTTATGGAGAATACGTAGTTGCTCCGCAGGTGGAATATGCAAACCTGCTTGTGAAGTATTTGCCGAAAAAACTCAACAATGTCTATTTTGTAAACACCGGGAGTGAAGCAGTGGAAGGCGCGCTCAAACTCGCTAAAAGATACACAGGCCGGACTGAAATTATTTTTTTCAAAAACGCCTATCATGGAAGCACACACGGTGCATTAAGCGTAATGGGAAATGAAGCGATGAAGCAGGTGTTTCGTCCCTTGTTGCCGGATGTAAGACAAATTGAATTTAACAATGAAAAGCAGCTGGAGCAGATTACAAAGAGAACCGCTTGTGTTATAATTGAGCCTATCCAGGGAGAAGCGGGTGTCATTCTTCCCACAGAAGATGTAAAATGGCCGAGGGCAGATGGAAAAGGCAATTACCTGCAACGATTAAGGAAGCGATGTGATGAAACAGGGGCGCTTCTGATCTTTGATGAGGTACAGACCGGGATGGGAAGAACCGGGGAAATGTTTGCTTTTGAGAAATACAAAGTTGTTCCGGATATTCTTTGTCTGGCAAAAGCGTTTGGAGGCGGAATGCCGCTGGGAGCTTTTATTGCTTCGAAAGAAGTTATGTCAACGCTTTCTCATAACCCGGTGTTAGGCCATATTACCACGTTTGGTGGACATCCGCTGAGTTGTGTGGCGGGAATTGAAGCATTCAAGGAGGTAAAAAGGCGGCAGGCGGCAGGCAGCAGGCAGAAGGGCGAGTTATTTAAAAAACTATTAGTTCATCCTCGTATCAAAGAGGTGAGAGGAGAGGGTTTGCTTATTGCTGTTCAGTTTGCAAGTGAGGAGGAGAATAAAAGGATAATTTCCAGATGTGTGGAGAAGGGTATTATTACGGACTGGTTTCTTTTCAATGCTTCTGCCATGCGTATAGCGCCCCCTTTGATTATTACAGAAAAAGAAATTAAGAAAGCATGTGAAGTGATTTTGCGGTGCATAGATCAATAAACTTAATAAAGTTGGGCAGATAAAACAACGTATTGCACACAGCGAAGAAAAAATAAATCAGAATAGAAAATAACAACTCCGATGTCGGGAAGAACCGGCTAGTAGTTTCCGATCGAGAGCATGGTAAGTGTGCACGCTTCCAGCACTTCAATCCCTGCGTTTCTCACTTTCTTTTCAAACTCCGGGTTTTCGGTTCCGGGATTAAATATTACACGTGCTGGTTTTAGTCCGATAACGTAGTCGTAATACTGAAACTGATGTGCCGGGCCAACGTAAAGTGTGACCGTATCAACATTATCAATTTTTGGAAATCCGGTTTGAATTTTTACTCCGTCAATTTCTCCTGCTTTCAATCCGATTGCTGCAACCGGAATATTTTGATTGTGCAACAGGCGCGTTATCCGGTTGGAATATCGTTCGGTGTTTTCCGAAGCTCCTATAACAACTGTTTTTTTCATTCGTTATAATCTAAATCCTTTCCGTGGGTTTCTTCGGAAAACATAATTGAAGCAAGTGAAATTACTATCACTACGACCCCAATAATCAGGCCTGCCGACCATAATCCCATGCTTCCTCTCATGGAAGTAATAGAGAGGCGTATCAGTTCGGTGGTGCCTCTTACAAAATTTGGCGCTGTTGTAGTTACCGTAGAACGTATGTTCGTTCCAAACTGTTCAGACGCATTTGTCATAAATACAGTCCATAAACCGCCCATGGAAATACCAAGCAATCCTATTAGCGTGTAAAATACAGCGGGGGAAATTCCCTTCATAAAAAAATAAAAGGAGATGAATACAGCAAGGGAACCTGTGGCAGTCATCAATGCTTTTTTTCTTGAACGCAGTTTTTCGCTCAGCAGCCCAAAGATCAGGCTCCCAAGCGATGCGCCTATGTAATGGAACATCACGGCTTTTCCTCCCACCACTTCCCCTGTTATGTTGAGTTCCTTGGCATAAGCGGATGATTGCACAGTAAGCTGGCTTATAACATACCATACAGGTATTCCTACGCAAATGCTCAGGAGATATTTCTTAAGATTTTTTCCGGATGCGAAAAGGCTGAGAATATTTCCCCGGCTCACTTTTTCCTGTTTGGTTTTTTCAAACATGCCGGATTCGTATACGCTGATGCGCAAGACGAGCAACATCAGCCCTAAGCCTCCGCCCACCCAGTAAGCCATCCTCCAATCAAAGAGGTCGGCAACCAAAAATCCAAGCACTGCGCCCAATATCCCTATGCCTGCCACTATACTGGTGCCAATCCCACGCGATTCTTTGGTCATCACTTCAGAAACAAGTGTGATGCCAACTCCCAGTTCGCCTGCAAGCCCAAAGCCGGCAATGAAGCGCATCATCTTGTACTGTTCTATGTTTTGTATGAATCCGTTGGCGATATTGGCAAGAGAGTAGAGAAGGATGGTGAGGAACAGGGTTGACAATCTTCCTTTTTTATCTCCGAGTACGCCCCAAACAATACCACCCACCAGCATGCCAATCATTTGCATTCCGAGCAAACTTCCGCCAACATCAAACATCATTTCATCGGGAATGCCTATGGCTTTCAGGCTGGGCTTCATCACAATCCCGAAGAGTATCAGGTCGTAGATATCGACAAAATAGCCCAGAGCCGCAACAATCACTATTATGTTGAAAGGGTTTGTGGTGGTTTTATTTGACATGAATCAAAAATAGAAAAAGTTGTGATTGGAATGTGGATTAGCAGTGCCGGTCAGGGGAGATTACCTGCGGTGATCCCTTGTACTCCCTGAGTCATAATGCAAAAGATCGAATTTATGGCGGGAAAGGAGGTCTACACTTCGAACTTCTTTCCCGAAGACTTAGGCAAAATTATACAATTTCTGGAAGAAATAGAACATTTCGAACAAAAGAAGCTAATTCCTAACAATAGCAAAAAGATAAAAAATATTTGCGTAGTCAAATAACTTCATTACATTTGTAGCCAAATAGCTTCATAATGAATTTAAGACGAGATGTATTTCAGGCAATAGCAGACCCGACAAGAAGAACTATACTTCTGTTGGTTGCTTCACAATCTATGACAGCCGGTGCAATAGCTTCAAACTTTGACACGGCAAGACCGACAGTTTCAAAACACTTGCAAATACTTACCGAGTGCGAATTGCTTAAACAAGAGCAAAACGGAAGGGAAATTTATTATCACTTAAATCCCCAAAAGATGAAAGAAGTATCCGACTTTATCGAGCCATTCCGCAAAAAGTGGGATGAAAGGTTTAATAAGTTGGAAACCATTATGAAAAAATATAAAACAAAAAAATAAGATGGAACAAAAAACAAAAGTCAATGCCGAAGCCGGTAAACAGGAATTAATGATTACAAGGGAATTTGATTTGCCCTTAGAATTACTTTTTAAAGCGTATGCAGAGCCCGAACTTATTGAAGAATGGATGTCAAATCCGTATACAACAACAAAAATGCTGAGGCTTGAAAGCAAAAAGCAAGGTGGTTATCAACTTGAAGGTAAAGATGCTCAAGGAAAAGTTGTGTTGCGTGCAAACGGAGTAATCCATGAGTTCATTCCAAATCAAAAAATCACACGAACATTTGAAATGGAAAACACACCTTTTGGTGTGCAGCTTGAGATTTATGAATTTATAAAACTTACCGATGACACCAGCAAACTGAATATGCACGTGATCTATGAATCGGTTGCACAAAGAGACGAGGTGCTGAAATTACCTTTTGCTCAAGGCATAAACATGGCGCATAACAGAATAGAAGAAATTATAAACAAATTAAAATAACAGATTATGACAAAGAGAAATAAAATAATTTATTGGGTTGCCACAAGCTTATTGGCTTTTGGTATGCTGCAAAGCGGCATTTTTGCGGTACTCAGAACAAAACAATGGATCGACCTGGTAACCAGCTTGGGTTATCCGGTTTATTTTTTGACCATACTGGGCGTATGGAAAATTCTTGGAGTTATAGCTATTTTAATTCCACGATTTAAACTTCTTAAAGAATGGGCTTATGCAGGTTTCTTTTTCGCAATGACAGGTGCGCTTGTTTCACATTTGGCATGTGGCGACTATGCAGTAAAAGCTATTGCCGGACCATTTTTTCAAATTGTATTTATTATTTTGTCATGGTATTTCAGACCTGCGGATAGAAAAATAATTTCAGAAATCAATAAATAAAATGAATCCTAAAGTTGATTGGTATTTCGCGAAAGCGGGAAAATGGCAAAGAGAAATTGAAAAATTGAGAACCATTGTTCTTAATTGCGACCTTATCGAAGAATTGAAATGGGGTTGTCCTTGTTATACGTATCAGAAAAAAAACATAGTATTAATACATATGTTTAAAGATTATTGTGCGCTTTTGTTTTTCAAAGGTGCATTATTGAAAGATACGAAGAGGATACTTGTTCAGCAAACGGAAAATGTGCAGGCAGCACGACAGGTTCGGTTCACAAGCCTGAAGGAAATAGAAAAGATGGAGCGCACGTTGAAGACATATATCTATGAAGCAATCGGAGTGGAAGAATCCGGTTTAAAATTACCGATGAAAAAGACTGGGGAGTTTAATATGCCGGAGGAGTTTCAAAATAAGTTGAATAAAAGCCCTGCTTTGAAAAAAGCTTTTTATGAATTAACACCGGGACGGCAAAGAGGATACCTTCTTTATTTCTCGTCAGCCAAGCAATCGAAAACACGTGAGGCAAGGATTGAAAAATATATGCCTCATATTCTCGATGGAAAAGGATTAGATGATAAGTAAATTCCATAAGAAAACAATTTATCAAACTTTAATATATTATCTAAGGTTTAACGCAAACTAAAGAGAATTTTAATAAATGCAACCGAATACAACAGGAGTCTCCATTAATCCCAGGAAGGAACCATTAACCATTGAGAAATTCAAAGAGCTAACAGGTCAATTTGAAATGTCAGACCAAGAAGCTCAGGAGTATGTTTGGCAGATTGAAGCCCTCTGTGCAATTTTGATGGAGGCGGTCGAAAACAATACTGAAAAATAGCCCTTCCAACCTTTTGCTTCTATTTTTCGAACCTGCCAAATCAAATACAGAATCAAGTAGTTAACTGCAACATTAGATGTTTTCAGTCCCTCTCTCAGATAAAACTTCGAACTAAAAAAGCCTTTGAATCACAAGGGGTTCAAAGGCTTTTTTATTACTTGCGGAGAGAGAGGGATTCGAACCCCCGTTGGTTTTACCCAAGCCTGTTTTCAAGACAGGTGCAATCAACCGCTCTGCCATCTCTCCAATAAGAATGACAAAAGTAGAACTTTTATTTACTTCCTGTTTTCAGCATTGCACTTCCCTGAAAAAATTATCAATAATATTTTTTGACATGGATTGATTCTCGTCCATTTTCAAAAGTATTTTTCATTGTATCCTGCATTGTACCTGTTGCATGGTACTTTCCTCTCCATGTTAATAACTCCTTAAAAAAGATTATTTTTTTCGTACTCACTTAAATATTTCTTATACATTTGTCAAGAAATTGTCATAGAAATTCTGCTCTTTTTTACTGACCAAACCATTTTTATGAAATGCGCTGCATTCACGAACACGACTAAAATCAATCAGAAAGTCGTGAGTAATTATTTTTACACTAGTTCAAAGCAATTTCTTCTCAACTTCTTTCTTCTCGTTACACTCGTTTTCGGCACTGCAAATGTGGGTATTGCGCAGCCGGATGGAGGAAAGATATTCAAGCAGAACTGCTCCCGTTGCCATAAATTGGATGAAACCAAACTTACCGGCCCCGGAATGAAAGGTGTTTTTGACCGCGTTCCCAAGCCTGCCGATGAATGGCTTTTCAAGTGGATAAAGAATAATAAGGAGGTAATGATGAGCGGAGATGCTTATGGTCTAAAGGTGTTTAATGATAATGCTAAGCAGAACATGGATGTGTTTGACGGAGTGATCTCTGATGATGAAATTAAAGCAGTTATAGCCTACATTAAGAATCCTCTCCTGCCTGTTGACGAGAAGACCACAACAGTTACAGAGCCAAAATCGCCTCAGGATAAAGGATTCAGCACATTTATCGTCCTCCTGGTTGCAGCAATTTCACTTTTAATCCTTGTTGCCGTATTAGGTACAATTAAAAAACACTTGCAGGATAGCGTTAATGCGAAGAATGGATTGCCTGCTACAGGTCCTGTAAGCTTCCAACAATGGGCTTCCGGAAATAAGAGGTTGGTAGCGGTTCTTGGAATTCTTTTTGTTATTCTCCTTGCTAAACTTACCTACGAAGGTTTGATGACTTTTTCCGTGGATCAGGATTATCTGCCTGCACAGCCAATTAAATATTCGCACCAAACGCATGCCGGAAAGTTGCAGATTAATTGTGTGTATTGCCACTCCGGTGCAGAAAAAGGCAGAACCGCAGGTGTTCCTTCTGCAAATGTTTGTATGAACTGCCACAAAGCAGTTTCAGAAGGTCCGAAAACGGGAAAGGCAGAGATTGCCAAGATATATGATGCTGTAGGATGGGATCCTGCTACGGGCACCTACAGCAAACCTCAGAAACCTATTCAATGGGTACGTGTTCACTCACTTCCTGATTTCTCCTATTTCAATCACTCGCAGCACGTAGTGGTTGGAAAGCAGGATTGTAAAAATTGCCATGGTGATATGGCAACATTGGATGAGGCAAAACAGGTTTCACCTTTAACAATGGGATGGTGTATTGACTGTCACAGAAAAACTGAAGTTCCGGGCATGGCTACCAATCCTTATTATGAGGAGTTGCATGCTAAACTTAAAGAGAAATATAAAGGTCAGCCTATTACCGTTGAAAATATGGGCGGACTGGATTGTATTAAATGTCATTATTAATGTTGATTAATGTTGCCCCGGCCCTAAAGGGGGAAAGGCAAAAAATAAAAAACAAAACCTCAAAGTCCCTTTAGGGATTTAGGGCTCAACTTTAATCTGTATATGAAAAAGTATTGGCAATCGTTGGATGAACTCAAAGAAACCACCGAGTTTCTTGATTCTGCTAAGAATGAATTTGCCGAGAATGTGCCAACCGCGGTGTTGGGAAGAAAAGAGGTATCCTCTCCAAAGGGAGAAGGCACTCTTCAGGGCGGAGGGCAAGATGGATTTTCCCGCAGGGATTTTTTGAAGGTAATGGGTTTCTCTGTAGGAGCCGTAACACTCGCTGCTTGCGAAAGACCTGTTAACAAAACCATTCCATATCTCTTTAAACCCGAAGAAATTACTCCCGGAATTGCAAACTGGTATGCTTCTACCTATTTTGACGGACACGATTATTGCTCTGTACTTGTAAAAACCCGCGAAGGCCGTCCTATTAAGATTGAAGGAAATAAACTTTCCAAAATATCTCATGGCGGCACAAGCGCCCGCGTTCAGGCATCCGTTCTTTCTCTCTATGATTCAGAAAGATTAAAAGGACCTTTTGTAAAAGGAAGCGAAACGTCCTGGGATAAAACAGACGCGGAAATCACTTCCAAATTGGCTGAGGTTTCGGGGGCGGGAAAAAAAATCTGCATTCTTTCTTCTACGGTTATTAGTCCTTCTACAAAAAATGCTTTTTCTCTCTTGCGTTTGAAATCTCCTTTCGTCAAACATGTAACGTATGACGCTGTTTCTTATTATGCGATTGCTGAGGCTCAAAATAATGTGATGGGATTGAAAGTAATTCCTTCTTTCAGTTTTGATAAAGCAAATGTAATTGTAAGTTTTGGCGCTGATTTTTTGGTCAACTGGCTTTCTCCGGTCGAACATTCCCGGCAATATGCACAAGGAAGAAAATTGAATAATGGTAAAAAGACTTTATCTAAGCACGTTCAGTTTGAAACCATTCTTTCTCTCACAGGAAGTAATGCGGATATTCGTGTTCCGGTTAAGCCCTCTCAGATCGGAACTGCAATTATAAATCTTAGTAATGAAATTGCCTCTATGGCTGATGTACCTGGATTAAAATCTTCGGGAAAAGTTGCTGAAAAAGAAATTATTGATTGTGCAAAATGGCTTTGGGCTAACAAAGGAAAATCGTTGGTTGTTTGCGGAGTAAATGATGAAGCGATTCAAACAGTAGTTGCAGGCATCAATCAAATGCTCGGCAATTACGGTTCTACCATAGATATTGAAAATCATTCCAACTGCCATCAGGGAAATGACCTGCACTTTGCGGATTTGATGGACGACATGAAGAATGGAAAAGTTGGCGCACTCATCCTATATAATAGTAATCCTGTTTACACTGCCCCCGGTTTTGTCGATGCCATGAAAAAGGTAGGATTGAAAATTTCTTTATCGGGTACAATGGATGAAACCGCCTCTTTATGCGATTACGTTTGTCCGGATCATCACTATCTTGAATCATGGAACGATGCCGAGCCGAAGAAAAATCAGTTTTCACTTGTGCAGCCGACTATTGCCCCTATTTATAATACCCGTTCAGCGCAGGAAACTATTATGAAGTGGAGCGGATTGTCAAAACCTGATTATCATGCCTTCATTCAATCTACATGGGAAAAACTTTTATTCCCTGCGGATCTTGGTTTTACAGACCATTGGAATGAAAGTTTACATAATGGCGTTGCGGAAATAATCACCCCATCCCAACCTTCCCCGAAGGGGAAGGAGAAGGACGTACAAGATACAACGTCTCATAGGTTGGGTTCACAAACTGTTGTTCTTACAAATAGTAAGGATGTTATCGCCCAATCTTCTCCCCCTTCGGGACAACCGGAGGTTGGGAGCGAAGATCGAAGAGAGGGGGTGTTGTCATTGGGCGATAACATCCTTACTATTTGTAAGAACAACAGTTTGTGAACCCAACCTATGAGACGTTGTATCTTGTACGTCCTTCTCCTTCCCCTTCGGGG
>SCSP01000196.1 GCA_004297845.1 Bacteroidota bacterium
GTCCGAACCATTGCCCTGTTTAGCCCAGTCAACTGTTTGGGCGTTTGAGAGTGAAATAATGATTAGAAAACCCATCAAAAATGATGTTATTTTCTCCATATTTTAAGTGATAAAATAGATTGCGAGAATACTCATTTATAGATTTATAAACGATGACAAATGTCATTATTATAAATACAAATTTAGTACAGGTGCCTTAATAAACAGCTACCTATAAGTATGGTTTTTGAAAACTATACAAATAGGTAGTTCTTAGAAAAAAACAGGAAAAAGGATAAAAAATGCGTAAAATCCCTATAGGAAGCCGTTTTCCATAGCTGCTTTTATAAGCCCTGCAGTATTTTTAGCATCAAATTTAAAAAGGAGTTTTCTCCTATGGAATATTACAGTATGCGGACTGATAAAAAGTTTGTCGGCTATTTGCTGCTGAGTGTATTCCTCAGCAATCAGTTTCAGCACCTCTGTTTCCCGTTCGCTGAGTTCAATGAGTGAATTGCCCGATGTTGTTTTCTTACCGGAAATCATGCTTTCCATCAAAGCAGATTTAACTTCTTCGCTGAAATAGGTTCCTCCCGCTGATAGTGCCTTTATGGCGTTCAGCAATTCTTCCTTTCCCGCATCTTTTAAAACATATCCCGATATGCCATTCTTAAGCATGGTGGAAGTAATACTTCCCTGATTGTGCATGCTAAGGGCAAGGATTTTAATATGGGGATAGTTTTTTCTGATTTCTTTAGTCAGTTTCATGCCATCCATTCCGGGCATGCTGATATCAGTAATGACAATATCAACAGTATGCTTGTCCAATAGTTTCAACACTTCATCGCCATTTGCAGCATCGCCCATAATCTTAATGTGCACAAAACCGTTAAGAAGCGAGGATAAGCCATCCAGAAACATTTTGTGATCATCAGCAATCACGATATTGATAATTTGCGGCTTAGTTGTCATTCACACAAAGATATTATTCATTCATTATATCGGCAGCGGAATCTGAATATTTACTGCTGTTCCTCTGCCGGTTTTTGCATCAATAATCATTTTACCACCAAGCAACTTTACTCTCGATTCAATGTTTTTCAAGCCAATACCTTTCCGGGCAGCGGCCATGTCAAATCCTTTTCCATTGTCTTCCACTAACAAAAAAAGTTCATTCTCCTGTTTTGAAATATCTATTTCCACCCTGCTCGCGTCCGCGTGTTTTGTTATATTGGCAAGTAATTCCTGCACGATACGATATATATCTGCTTGAATGTTTTTCTGAATACTATTTAATTCTTCTTGTGTAGAATACTCAAAATGAACCTTTAACTTATCAGGGATAATAAATTTTCGGATAACTTCTTTCAACACATCAATGAACGAGTTGTCCGCAAGAGCCGGAGTCGCCAGATTATGAGAAATGGTTCTGATTTCTTTACAGGTGTCTCCTATGTTTATAATAACCGATTCCAATTCGGGAATATTATCGGAAGAATTAATGCGTGCAAGGTTCAGTTTGATTCCGGCTAAAGTTCCTCCTACACCATCGTGAAGTTCTTGCGCAATGCGTTTTCGTTCTTCCTCCTGCCCGGTTATGTTTGCCTTTTGCCTGACGATTTCTTCATTCTTTAATGCAATGATTTCATTGGAGCGTATTTTTTGACGGTAACCTCTTACGACAAACGCGATTAAGAATAACAACAAAACCAAACCTGCGCTGATAAAATAAATCACTAGGTGTTGTTTCCTTTTTTCTTCGGCAGTAATGACCTCCTTTTTATCCTGTTCGGCTTTAATTGCCGCTTCTTTTTTCTCAAATTCATAATTCATTTCCTTGCGGGTGATTTCTTTGTGTTTTTCTTCGTTAAACAAAGTATCTTTTAATGCCATTGCTTTTTTGTAATGCTCCAGCGCAAGCTGATAACGCCCCGTTTTTTCGTAGAGATTACTAAGGCTATTTTCATCATCCCGTTCCCCATCCCGAGCTCCTATTTCTTTATCCATCTTCAATGCTTCCATCAAATACTTTTCTGCTTCTTTATATTTCTTTTGTTCCGTATAAATTGAACCGATGTTGCCAAGCTGCATTGCAATTCCATCTTTATCTCCAAGTAGTTCAGCCATTTCCAATGCCCTTAAAAAATAATCCAGCGCTTTTGAATAATCCTTTTGCTGATCGTAAATGTTTCCGATGCCGGTGAGCGCATTTATCTTCCATTGCTTATTGTCAATTTCTTCTGCTATTTTCAATCCTTTGAAATAATAATCAAGCGCTTTTGAATAACCGCCCTGACTCAAATAGACGCTTCCGATGTTGATTAACGAAGCGGCAATCGCGTTTTTATCTCCGAGTTCTTCTCTCATCTGCAATGCCTTGAAATTATAATCCAATGCTTTTTCAGCATCGCCTTGATTCCAATAGACTCCTGCGATGTTGTTTAGAATGGTTGCTATTCCCCTTTTGTCTTTAATTTCTTCGTAAATTTTTAATGCTTTCAGTGCACATTCTATTGCCTGCGGATAATTTCCTCTGTTATAATGCACGCTTCTAATGTTGTTATAAGCAGCGGCAATCTCTGTTTTAAAATTTAATTGTTGGGATAATTGCAAGGCGGTATTTCCATAATACAAGGCAGTGTCATAATTACCAATGTTTTTATATTCCCAGCTTAATTTATTCAAGTGAATTACTTTGTTGGTGTCGATATTGTCTTTTTTGAGCAAGGAAAGTAATGTGTCTATTTTGTTTTGCTGGGCAAAAGACAATGAGCTGATAAGCAGATGTGCTGATACGATGAATAAACGCATTAGAAAAAAAATATGTGTCTGATTTAAACTCCCGTATAATTAAACGGAGTAATCCTGTTGATCTCAGCTTTCACTTTCTTATTCATCTTGAGGGAATCAACAAAAAAAGCGATTTCCTTTTTACCAAGTTTGGTATTGGTACGGGTGAGCTTTTTCAGAGTTTCGTAAGGTTTTGGGTAACCTTCTCTGCGTAAAATGGTTTGAATGGCTTCGGCAACTACGGCCCAGTTATCATCAAGGTCATTGTTAATTGCTTCTTGATTCACAATAAGTTTTCCAAATCCTTTCAAAATTGATTTGAAAGAAATAAGTGAATGTGCAAACGGCACTCCGATATTTCTCAATACGGTGGAATCTGTCAAATCACGTTGCAAACGTGATACAGGCAGTTTAGCGGACAGATGCTCAAACAGGGCATTCGCCATGCCTAAATTGCCTTCTGCGTTCTCAAAGTCAATGGGATTCACCTTATGGGGCATTGCAGAAGAGCCTACCTCACCTTTCTTTATCCTCTGCTTGAAATAGTTCATGGAAACATACATCCAGATATCGCGGGAGAGATCGATTAAGATGGTATTGATACGTTTCATGGCATCAAACTGGGCGGCAAGATTATCGTAATGCTCTATCTGCGTAGTGTATTTTGAACGATGAAGACCGAGTTTGTTTTTTACAAACTGGTTTGCAAATTTGGTCCAATTGATTACCGGATAAGCGACATGGTGTGCGTTGAAATTACCTGTTGCGCCTCCAAACTTTGCGGAGAAGGGAACTATCAGCAATAGCTTTCTTTGCATTTCCATGCGCTCCACAAACACTAAAAATTCTTTTCCAAGCCTTGTAGGAGAAGCCGGTTGTCCGTGCGTACGGGCAAGCATGGATATCTCACTCCAGTCCTGACTCATTCTTCTTAAGTCATTGATTATTTTATCTATCACAGGCAGATAAACAAGATTTACCGAATCCTTGAAGAGCATAGGCACAGCAGTATTGTTGATATCCTGGGAAGTAAGCCCAAAGTGAATGAACTCCTTGTGCTTGGATAATTTAAGTGTGTCAAATCGCTCCTTCAAAAAATATTCAACCGCTTTTACATCGTGATTGGTGATCGCCTCGGTCTTCTTGATCTTTTCAGCATCCTTCTGGGAAAAATTTATGTAAATGTTTCTGAGCTTCCCAAAATTCTTTTTTCCAAAATCCTTTAGTTGAGGCAAGGGCAGTTCGCACAAAGCGATGAAATATTCAACCTCCACAAATAGGCGGTATTTTATCAGGGCGTATTCAGAAAAATAATCGGAGAGTTCCTGGGTCTGCGCACGGTATCTTCCGTCTATAGGGGAAACGGACAATAACGGGTTGAGGTTTTCACTCATGTTTTGCTTAAAACTGAGCACCAAAGATACGAAAAAGGAGGGTCTGCATCGCAGTTTTTTTTACCGCTAAGACGCCAAGTCGCTAAGTTTTACTGTGTTTCTTCGCGACTTTGCGCCTTTGCGG
>SCSP01000197.1 GCA_004297845.1 Bacteroidota bacterium
AAAAGTGATTTTTCAATCACTTTTGCTGTATTGCTTCCGATTAAAACCTCTTTAATTCCGCTTGCCCCTTTTGTCCCCATTATTACTAAATCAGGTTTTTGCTTTTCAATTGCTTTTAAGATTACATCTAAAGTAAACCCTTCATTATTCAGATATTCGCATTCTATTTTTGATTTTACTATTTCAGAGGAGATTAATTTCAGTTTATGTTCGGAATCAGCCTTCATAGCCTCAATTGTTTCTGCTGCAAATTGGGCCGGGACATCCGGGCTTATATAGGTAAAATGGAATGCGTGAAGCAAAATGATCTTTGCTTTTTCCTTTTTTGCTATGGCGGTGGCGTACCGTACCGCATTGGAGGCGTCTTTTGAAAAGTCGGTTGGGACTAAAATTGTTTTCATGGTTTTTTATGGATTATATTATAAATAGAATGCATTGTTTTTTATTCTCTCGTGAATTGCAGGCTTTTCATCTCCATATCCAAAAATTAAAGAAATATTCACTCGTTCAGCTTTGGGGATATGTAGTTTGGGAAATATTTTTGTCTGTTCTACAAATTTTCCTAATCCTACAGGACAGCTATCAATGCCTAATGATTTTGCCGCCAGCATCATATTCTGAGCACACATACCAATGTCTAAACCGGACCACTCATTATCCTTCGGAGAACTGATAAAAATTACTAGGGGAGCACCATGGAAGATGGGATCCTGACCTTTGAAAAAATCAATACCATGAGATAAATGCAGTGCGCTTGAAGCTGTTTTAACTATATTTTTAATTCCGGATTTCAAAAATCCTTTTGCACTTGCTTTTGCTATTTCTTTTGAAAATGCCCGGATATCTTCTTTTTTTGTGAGAATGTAAAATTTCCAGGGCTGTATGTTGATGGCAGAAGGAGCCATTCTTCCGGCATCTATTAATGTCTCAATAGTAGCCCTTTCAACCGGCTTATCTTTATATTTCCTTACAGCCCTTCTTTGGTAGATGTTTTTGAAAACTTCATTCATTGTCTTAGGGATTAAGAGCGAATCTACCTCGCATATTTCTTTAGAAAAATGATCCGTATCATTATGCGAAGTGATAAAACTCATTCATTCTTTTTGCCTGTTGATACACCTTTGCGGAATAAAGCCTGGGAGACAGAATGGATTGGATCTATAAAAAGAATTTGGTTCTTTGTCATTTCTCCTTTTGGTTAAGCGTAGAGTCAGCACAGGTGAATTGCGCTCAGCTAACTGCGTAAAGATGATGGAGCGGAAAAATGCAACTGACTAACTAGGTTATGTGTTATTGGATGAAATGTAATATTCTGAAAGATGGCTGTACATAGACGTAGTGGTGCAAAGTGAAGTGGGTCAGTCAAATAGCTTATTTAACAAAGTATTTGTTTAGAATGAGAGAATTAAAATTCATCAATAATGACGCACTTCAAAAGGAATTTGGAAGTGCCGTACGAAAAAATGTAAATGCCTATTTTAGAGAAAAGAGCATTTCCACTAAAGGGGATTATACAATGTATATTAAAGCCTTCATCCTTTTGTCAGTTTACATTGTGCCATTTGTTATTATTTTAACTGTACCAATTAGTATTTGGCCGGCATTAATTCTTGTTCTAATAATGGGTATAGGTGAGGCTGGGGTAGGTATGTCGGTCATGCACGATGGTGCACATGGGGCATTTTCTCAAAAATCGTGGGTCAATAATCTATTTGCATCTACCATGTACCTGCTGGGTAGTAATACCTTCAACTGGCAGATTCAACATAACAGATGGCACCATACGTTCACCAATATTTACGGATTTGACACTGATATTGATACGAAAGGAGCGGTACGTTTGAGCCAGCATGCGCCTCTGAAAAAATACCACCGGTTCCAATTTATTTTTGCATTCCCATTTTACGGGCTATTGACCTTGTCTAAAATGATTATGGATTTCGGACAGTTGCGTAAAATTGAGAAATCCGGAATAATGCTGCCTCGCCTGGAAATGATAAAACTGGCTATTACAAAGATCATGTATCTCTTTGTCATTATCGGTTTACCCTTGCTATTGACCGATTTTTCCTGGTACCAGGTATTGACGGGATTTGCCATTCTGCATGTAACTGCGGGAATGATCATGAGTACTGTATTTCAGATGGCACATGTCGTGGAAGGGGCCCTGCAGGCATCCCCGAATGCTGAGGGTGTTATAGAAAAGGAATGGGCTGTTTACCAATTGTATGCTACTTCTGATTTTGCGAGGGATAACGCTTTCCTG
>SCSP01000198.1 GCA_004297845.1 Bacteroidota bacterium
TACACTGATTTCCTGTATCTAAGGACAAGAACACTGTATCTTTGATAGGGGCGCAAGTCGTTGGACATCTTCTTGACCTCAAAAAGTCGTTTATACATAGCATTATAAATTTCTTGATTACTGATATCGCGAATTTTACACGCCCTATCGATGGTGGACTTGCAATAATAATCTAACTCTTCCTTGGTCTCAGGTACGAGATCGTCGCGATCTTCGTAGACAATTTCGAGTTTGCTATACGACCGCATAATTTCTTTGTAAAAAACAGTGGTTGGTGTAATTCCAAAAACTTTTTGTGCACGTTTAATAAGATGATTTGGAATTGGGTGGGTTACATAAAATGGCGCCGCCAATATATGCCCGCCGTCTTTTAGCATCTCGATGCAACGATTAAGCATTTTTTCTGGATCGGGAAAAAATTGGAGCGATGCGCCGACTGCTATATGCGTGAATTTGCGTTGTGTTTTATAAGTATATCCGTTTGCAACCTTGTATAAAAAATCAATATTTGGCGCATACTGTTCCTTGTTATAATTCGCCACCTTAATCGAACTTTTTGATAAATCAAACCCTTCACCGCTACATCCGGTTAATACGGCAAGCTCTCGGGATGAAAAACCTGTCGTGCAAGCAACTTCAAGGATATGAGAATTTTTATTCATTCTCGAATGAATAGCCCATTTTGAGAGCGTAGAATATGACCCCGGTAACACATTCCATTGATTCACAAAACCGACGAAATCGGTATATGAAAGTTTTTTAATAAAATCTGGAGTTATTTTTTCTTGTTTGCTCATAGATGGTATTAATAAATTATTTACGATGCCGCTTTGCTGAAAGCGCATATACCGGCGGAATGTCGTTAATAAAAGATTGTGCCAGTGAATACGTAAGCGCGCCCTGGTATGGCACGACAATCACGTCTTTTTCTAATAATTTCTTTGCATAACAGTAGTAACCCCAAATATCCCAAGTAGTGCAGAGATTTCCCCACATGTGATAGGGTTGTTCCGTCTTGCTTGGATGAGTGAGATTAATAAGGGGGAAATATTCATTCTCAAATCGTTGCCAACCAACCATATTGACTCCACCATTAAGTATGCAATTTTCTTTATCCTTAACATCGGCAACACTCAAAACGATATGCATTGCGCCGTTACAGATATAACGACCAGGCTCTGACAAATATATTGCGTCGACAACCGGATCAAGATATTTTTTGATGGCATCGCCGATTGATTGCGCGTATTCTTCAATAGCAGGCGGTGTTAAAATGTGATATTTTTGACGTTTAGATTGATTCTCTAGAAAAACTCCCTCGCTACGATATGGCTCGAAACCTCCTCCAAAATCAATATATTGAATATTCTTACGATCTTGCGAAGAGAAATGTTTATTAATGTAATTTGCAACTTCACGAATCGTATTTTTATAAAAATCGACTGTCCGATTGCGCGATTGGTGGAAATGAATGCCATTTAATTTTACAAAAGGGTATATGTCCGCTTCTTTCCAAAAATTTTTAAGCCATTTGAGGGGGATGCCATATTTTGACCACAAACCATGTGCGGGTATATGGATACGGATACTAGCCTCAACACATTTTTTCATTTTGTTTGTTATCGCCCCCAATCGACGCAATTCACTAAAACTATCAATATGAATCCGAACAATACCAGCATGCTTAACAGCGTATATGAGATCATCATCGCTTTTTCCTGGGCTAAAATATACTATCTTTGATGCACCTGCTTTGATTGCCATGGAAAGTTCCCGTTTACTAGCGACATCTAATCCCATACCATTTTCTACTACTCTACGGGTGACCAAAGGATGATGGTTGAGCTTCATGGCGTAATATGCTTGAAAGCGCGGAATGTTGGCATGAAACGCCTTCTTAAATCGCTTGATATCTTCATCAAGTCCCTCTTGATCGTAAACGTAAAATGGAGTTTTGTACCTCTTAACTAAAGCGAGAAAAGAATTTCTCTTGGAGAGAATTTTTTCAACGATGGGCAACAAATTTCCCGTAGTAAAGTAATTGAAAATTTTGCGCTGATGTAAATGGTTTTCGGCATCTTTTTTCATATACAATCACTTAATTGAAACGGCTCGCTCAAACACAATACGTTCCCCGTTTATTATGCATATCCCGCCATTGGGGATAGTAATTATTGGGTCAGAATGTCCGAAGTCGGCATTGTATAATACCGGAAACTTAACGTTAGACAGATACTCTTTTAGTATATCTTCAAATGAATCCTCCGGTGAAAATTGTGATTGTTCCGTGAAGCGCCCAAAAACTAATCCGGATATTTTATCAAACCAGCCAAGTTGCTTGCACTGGCAGATGAATCTATCAATATGAGCCGGCGTGCTTGTTTCATCTTCCTCAACAAGAAGAATTTTTCTAGTTAAGTCAGGCAAATACTCTGTTCCATTTAAAACAAGGAGTGTTTGAAGATTTCCCGCGACAACTTCTCCTTTTGCTTTTCCGCCATTAAATATTTTTACACCGTCGTTTCTTTTTTTGATCCGGTGATCGTTGTCTTTTCTTAGAAAAAAAAGGTCGTCGGCATAATCGGGGGACGACTCAATAGTTAACTTTTCTTGCGGTTCAACACACATCTTTTCAAAATAATTCCAGGTATATTCAAATGGTTCCGGTTTGGCAAATGAAATTACGCCGGGTCCAGAAAAAGTAACCAGCCCAGTCTTTGTGGTTATGGCAGTAGTAAGCGCGGTTACATCGGAATAGCCGATGAAGATTTTGGGGTTCGCTTTAATCAAATCATAATCTAGATGATCAAGGAGCTGGCTTGTATTAAATCCTCCCCAAAAAGCCATTATACATCCGACATCTTCTCTTTTAACAAAATTGTGTATGTCATCGATTCTAAGAGAAACTGATCCAGCCAGATGCTTGTGTGTAAGTTCTTTTACGGAACGACCCTCAATCACAGAAAATCCTTTCTTTTTTAAATATGAATACCCGCGCTGAATCGTATCTTCAGAGCAAACACCTCTTACAGGATCTGCCGGAGCGATAACCCCTATTTTTTTACTCTTATCAAGTTTTGGCGGTAAAATTTTCCTGGGATTCATGAGTTTAATGTATTACTATAATATAATAATTTGCACAATATATCCAGCAGGCGCTTTAGCTCATAAAAACTGTTACCCAACAGGGAGTGGTTAGATCATAATTCCTGTTACCGTAGCCAGCATATGACTATGGGCACAAAACAGGAGATTTTGAAGGAAAAACTGGAAGC
>SCSP01000199.1 GCA_004297845.1 Bacteroidota bacterium
AGATTGATACAGAAGGGTTGCAACTCAAGCCTGTGATAGAAGATGTGGAAGCGCTGAATAAAAGGGCAGCCCCCCAACCCCCCAAAGAGGGGCGTAAGACGAAGCAACTTGATATTACAAAACTTAGTTTTTTTGCTTATGCAAAAGCGAGAAAAGATTATTTCCTTCTTGATGCAGGTGCCGCATTGGGCTTTGGAGCGGGTCCGATTGTTGTAGCCCGCCTTGAATATATGTTTCCCCCTTCAGGGGGCAGGGAGACTTCGGTTGCCATCCCCGGTAAAAACACCACGGCTAACCTGCTTTTCTCTCTTGCCTATCCCCATCTGAAAAATAAAACGGAAATTTTGTTTTCAAAAATAGAAGATGAAATTCTAAAAGGCAAATTCGACCTGGGGGTTATCATTCACGAAAGCCGCTTCACCTATAGGCAAAAGGGATTAAAAAAAATAATTGATCTGGGTGAATGGTGGAAAAAGAAAACCAAATTGCCGATCCCGCTTGGAGGCATTGCCATCAGAAAAAATTTCCCGGAAGCATTGAAAAAAAAAGTGGAGCGTGTCATCCGCAAGAGTGTTGAATTTGCCTTTGCCAATCCTGATTCAAGCAAGGCATTTGTTAAAAAACACGCGCAGGAAATGGACGATGAAGTGATCAAAAAACACATCGAACTTTACGTGAACAAATATTCTGCTTCTTTGGGGGTAAAAGGCAAAAAAGTGGTGTCAGCTTTGCTGCGGAAAATTGAAAAAAGTAAGTTCTGATTTTTGGAAAAACCATGAGAGACAGGAATTACTCACTTTTTACTTAGCAACGCATCCCAACCCTGTGCAGTGATAGGTGTCAGCATCTCAGTTCCTGTAAGTACGAGGTTAGTTCCTTCAGATTTATCGGTTATGTGTCCGATAACGGTTACATCCCTGCACTTTTTTATTTTATCGTGGTCCTTTATATCAATGGTGAAAAGCAATTCATAATCCTCTCCTCCGTTCATGGCGCACAGGGTGCCATTCATATTGAATTCACGCGCCTTTTGAAGCGCAGTATCATCTATGGGAATTTTATTTTCATACAACTTGCATCCTGTCTTGGATTCCGTACAGAGGTGCAGTATCTCTGATGCCAGCCCGTCCGAAACATCAATCATCGAAGTGGGCTTTACTCCCTGCTCCTTTAACTGTTCAATGACATCTTTCCTTGCTTCCGGCTTTAACTGGCGTTCCAGTAAATAATCATTTCCATCCATATCCGGCTGAATTTGCGGGTTTTCTGTAAATATCTTTTTCTCACGTTCAAGTAGCTGAAGTCCCAAATAAGCCGAGCCAAGGTCGCCTGACACGCAAAGCAAATTGCCGGGCTTTGCACCGCTTCTGTAAACTATTTCATCTTTATCCGCTTCACCGATAGCTGTAATACTTATCACCATCCCTATGCGGGAAGAACTTGTATCGCCACCCACCAAATCCACCTTATGATTTTCGCAGGCCAGTAACATTCCGGCATATAACTCTTCTATAGCCTCCAGAGAAAACCGATTGGAGATTGCAATGGAAACGAGAATTTGTTTGGGAGATGCATTCATCGCATAAATGTCGGACAGATTCACAGACACCGCTTTGTACCCTAAATGTTTCAGCGGACAATAGGTAAGGTCAAAATGTACTCCTTCAATAAGCAGGTCGGTTGAAACCACAGTTTGTTTGCCGCTGTCGTACTGCATCACCGCTGCATCGTCTCCAATTCCCTTTATGGAAGAAGGATTTCCTAACTTGATATGTTTAGCTATATGTTTGATCAGTCCAAACTCCCCGAGTGCAGACAGTTCGGTACGTACAGGATTTTTATCTTCTATCATAAAATCTTCGAATAATGTACCGATAGCTATCGGGATTACACGAAAATACGAAAGATGTTCTAATTGTATTTCTCAATTCAATCTCAAGCGAAGGATATTAATTATTAAGTTTGTAAGCACTAATCTATATTTTCATGTCAAAAACAGCGCTCATCACAGGAGTTACAGGTCAGGATGGATCCTACCTTGCCGACCTGCTTCTGAAAAAGGGATATACGGTTCACGGTATCAAACGCAGGAGTTCCCTGTTCAATACTCAGCGTGTGGATCATTTATATGAAGACCAGCATGAAAAAGGCGTAAAATTTTTTCTTCATTACGGAGACCTTACAGATTCCACTAACCTGATACGCATCGTCCAGGAAACTCAGCCGGATGAAATTTATAATCTGGCAGCTCAATCACATGTTCGTGTTTCGTTTGAAACTCCCGAGTATACCGCCAACGCAGATGCCATCGGAGCCCTCAGAATACTTGAAGCCATCCGCATACTGAAACTTGAAAATAAAACCAAATTCTACCAGGCATCCACTTCCGAGCTTTATGGGGACGTCCTTGAAATCCCTCAGAAAGAATCCACCCCATTTAATCCAAGAAGCCCCTATGGGGCAGCAAAGGCTTACGCATTTTACATTACAAAAAACTACCGTGAAGCGTATAACCTGTTTGCATGCAACGGGATACTCTTTAATCACGAAAGTCCGGTTCGGGGAGAAACTTTTGTTACCCGAAAAATTACCCGTGCGGCAGCGCGAATCCATCTCGGATTACAGGAAAAAATATTTCTGGGAAATCTGAATGCCGAGCGCGACTGGGGGCATGCGAAAGATTACGTGGAAGGCATGTACCTGATGCTACAGCAAAAAGAAGCCGATGATTTTGTGCTGGCTACCGGAAAAAAGATATCCGTTCGCAGGTTTGTTGAGTTGGCTTTTGATGAAGCAGGCATCAAAGTTGAATGGAATGGAAAAGGAGAAAATGAGAAAGGAATTAATACCCAAACCGGTAAAACGCTTGTAGAGATCGATAAAAAGTATTTCCGTCCTACGGAGGTTGATCTTTTGGTGGGAGACGCATCCAAAGCAAAAAAGCAATTAGGCTGGACCGCTAAAATCCCGGTTGAGCAATTAGTTAAAGAAATGGTGGCATCCGATATTAAATTATTTCAGCGCGATAAATATCTCCTTGATGGCGGTCATTCCGTATTTAATTTACATGAATAAGAGCGACAAAATATACATCGCAGGCCACAAAGGAATGGTGGGTTCTGCCATCCTGAGGAAGTTACAGGCACAAGGATTCACTAATATCATTTTTCGCACTTCAAAAGAACTTGATCTGTGTAACCAACAGAGGGTAAAAGATTTTTTTGTGAAAGAAAAACCCGAATATGTTTTTCTGGCGGCTGCCCGCGTAGGAGGAATTCATGCAAACAATTCTTTTCGCGCTGATTTCATTTATCAAAATCTGATGGTTCAGAATAATGTGATCCACAGCGCTTATGAAAACAACGCGAAGAAACTGTTGTTCCTGGGTTCCTCCTGTATTTACCCGAAACTTGCTTCGCAGCCTTTAAAAGAAGAATATTTGCTTACCGGTCCGCTCGAACCTACCAATGAACCGTACGCAATTGCCAAGATCGCAGGCATAAAAATGTGCGATGCCTACCGCATACAATACGGCTGCAATTTCATTTCCGTGATGCCCACGAACTTATTCGGCCCCAACGATAACTACGACCTGAACAACTCACACGTCCTCCCTGCACTTCTCCGTAAAATTCACGAAGCGAAAAAAGACAGATCCCCTTTTGTTGAAATGTGGGGAACGGGCGCTCCGAAAAGAGAATTTCTGCACGTAACTGACTGCGCGGAAGCTTGTCTGTTCCTGATGGAAAAATATAACAATCCGGGATTGATCAATGTGGGTATGGGTGAAGATATATCCATCAAAGACCTCGCATCACTCATAAAAAAAATTGTTGGCTACCAGGGGGAAATTAAACCGGATACCTCGAAACCTGACGGCACTCCGCGCAAACTCTTAGACATAAGCAAAATAAATTTACTGGGATGGAAACACAAAATCGAACTCGAAGAAGGGATAAAGATGGTTTATAAGGAAGTGAAAACTAAATTCTGATCGTCATTGCGGGCGAGGAACGAGCGAAGCAATCTTATCAATGAAAGTCCCAAGTATCAAGTATCAGGTATCAAGTATCAAATGGCTGTTATTGCCAATTGCCTATTGCCAATTGCCTATTTGCTGTTTGTTCAGCCAGCAAAAAAACCTGCCGTTGAACAGAGAATGGGGATTA
>SCSP01000200.1 GCA_004297845.1 Bacteroidota bacterium
CCGTGGCAGTAATAGCTGTAGGCTCAGAGATTGTTACCTGAGCAGTACCTGATGCACCACAAGTACCGGAATCTGTAACAATGACAGAATAAGTACCTTGACATAAATTAGCAGCAGTATCTCCAACTGCACTGAGAGGAGCCCAATTAAAACTATAAGGTGGTTTTCCCCCGGATGGGGTTACGATAATTGATCCGTTACACGATCCAAAGCAGGAAACATTGTTGTGGAAGGGGATACCCGCTACGAGAGGTAAGGGTTGGGCAACTGTTTTAGTATCAAGAAGTGTACATCCGTTTCCATCGGTAATAGTTACCGTATAATTCCCTGCATAAAGGTTAACCAGAGAGTCGGTCGTACTGCCATTATTCCATAAATAGGTATAGGGCCAGTAACCACCTACTACGTTATTGATGTGAATAGAACCGTTGTTCATGCCTATACATGTAACTGAGTTGGTAAGCGCGCCCGAACTAAGCTGGGTAGGTTGATAAATGGTTGTGCTGGAAATAGATTTGCAACCACCAGACTCTGTTACTGTGACAAAATAAATTCCGGCAGATAATCCGGTGGCGTTTGTTGTTGTTTGTTGGGGAGTAGTATTCCAGGAATAGCCAGGTAGATTAGCTCCGGTGGTTACATTTGCTGATCCATTATTGCCTGCATAGCAGTTTACATTTGTAGTGGAGAAGGTTAACGCAGATGTTCCAATGTTACTTACCCCAATGGCAGTTGAAGTAGCGCAATTGTTGCCATCGGTAACAGTCACGGTATATATTCCTGCAGGAATTGCTGTAATGGTATCATTGGTTTGCCCGCCCTGCCATAAATAGCTGTATGGTAGCGTTCCGTTAGATACGGTTACTGATGCCCAACCGGTAGGCACTACACAAGACGAACTACTAGTATATCCTTGCAAAAAGAGTGACCATGGTTGATTGACCCATTTCGACCCGTTTATGGAGCACCCGTTTGCATCTGTAATTATTGCAGTGTAGTTACCTGCATACACGTTAGTGAGCGTTGCTGCATTGGGAAGTATTTGGGGCGGTGGAGTTGGACTATCAAAAACGGACCAAGCATATGTGTACGGTGAAGTTCCGCCCGTCAGCGTAGCTGAGACAGAACCATTGTTTAAACCGTAGCAACTAACATCCGTTGAAGTAAGATTAAGATTGAATGGAGTTGCAAGGGAAACAAATACTGAGTTGGAAATAGAAGTAATACCGGAACAGGTCACCAGGCAATGGAAATACGTGGACTGTGATATTGTTTGAGAGATTGCTTGTGTGGTTGCACCCCAAATAGTTGTCCAGCTTGTTCCGTTTGTTGATTGTTGCCATTGATAGGTTTGCCCGGTGCCATTTTGGCTACCGCTTAAAGTAAGATAGAATAGATCATTCGGACTGCATAAAAAAGTTTTTGAAGCAACTGCATCTCCGGCTACAGGAGGGTTGTTGCAGGCCGGAGGCTGTACAACTGTAATGTTATAATCTTCCGTTTCACCATAGCTAAAAGATGCGCAACTCTCGTTTGAAGCCACAACTCCGTAATAATTAGAACGGACTCTTAATTTTCTTGTCCCCGCAGAAGCTGTGGTGGGTATTGAAATATAAGCCGAAAATATATCTGTAGAGTAATTTGGAGAAGCATACACAAACTCACTGATCTCGAAACTCGAATTATTGTTGTAGTCAATCCAAACGCCAAATCCTTGAGGATTAGTTGGTCCGGATTGCATACTTATGCTATAGGCTCCTCCTATTTCTACCGAAGTAGTTGTAGATAGATCATAAATATAATTGTTGGCATTTCCATTGCATCCGGAATTTTTCTTACTAAGCGTGTTAAAGGAAAAATTATTAATAAAACCTCCATTGCTGCAGGGATTGAAATAGGAGGGGGCGCATTGTGCAAAAGCAGCATTACTGAATATGCTTATGTTGCTGATAAGAACAATGGATGCAAAAGCAAAAAAAGATTTTGCATTAAAATTGACAGAAGAAAATAATTGCATGTTTAATAATTTTTAAGTGTGCTAATTTAAGAAAAATTGTGTTTAGGGAAGAAGCAGAATCTGTACGTGCGTACGAAAAAAATCCGTTTCACGAAAAGCCGCAAAGTCCGCTAAACAACAGCCAAAGAAAACAGCTATTTTTTGTATTCTTTGCGACCATTGCGCCTTTGCGAGAACCCCCATACTGGAAATTTGTCACCGATCTATACATGTGTACACCAAACCTCCATATCACTATGTGTTCTCCCTTAGATACCTCAGATTTACGCTGAATCAAATGGTATTTTCTGCGATCATCAGCGGGATCAGCGGAAGAATTTTTCGAGCAAAATAAATTTGTTATGACTTACGCAAAACATAAATACAAGCCACGAATTACACTAATTTTCACTAATCCATTCGTGTTAATTCGTGAAATTAGTGGCAAAAAATAAATTTCTGCATAAGCCCTATTTGTATGCCGATCTTATCTCGCTATCACAATTTTCCTGTTTACGATCCCTGCACTTGTTACAATCTGCAGCTGGTAAATACCTGTTGCGATTTCCGGGATTGTTACCTCTGCTTTTTTAAAGTTTACATTTTTACTAAACACATTTTCTCCAAGTGTATTGAAAATACGGATGCTTTCTATGGGATATTTGCTGCTTGATACCGTAAAGGTTTCGCTGCTTGGATTCGGATAAACACTCATCCAGGCATCCCCAAAAATTTCAGC
>SCSP01000201.1:0-15000 GCA_004297845.1 Bacteroidota bacterium
AGTTGATTGGGAGTGTTTGGATTGTTGGGGTTGTTTTCCATAACTGAATTTTGGGATTAAGGAATTAGGATTTGAGATTTTAATCCTTCATCCTGATTCCTAATTCCTAAATTGTATTTATGCCTCTTGTGTTTCCGTTGTGCTTTCGGTTTTCGATGCCATGAGGCGGTCGAATTCCTCTTTCGAACCAACAATTATTTTTTCGTATTCGCGCAATCCTGTTCCTGCAGGGATCAGATGACCTACAATAACATTCTCCTTCAGTCCTGAGAGGTCGTCCATTCTTCCTTCTATAGCGCCTGTGCTGAGAACCTTTGTTGTTTCCTGGAACGATGCCGCAGAAATGAAACTGTTTGTTTGCAAAGAAGCGCGAGTGATGCCTTGAAGTATGGGGCGTGATGTTGCAAGAACAGCATCACGTGCCTCTACTAATTTTGTGCCTTTGCGTTTAAGCATCGCATTTTCATCACGCAGTTTACGCGCGTTAACTATTTGCCCTGCTTTCATAGTAGTGGAATCTCCGCCATCGGTTATCATTTTACATCCATAAAGGCTGTCGTTCTCATCCATGAAATCGGCACGGTTGGTGAATTGTTTAGGCAGGAAAATAGTATCTCCCGCATCGTCAATTTCCACCTTGCGCATCATTTGTTTGACTATGACTTCAAAGTGTTTATCGTTGATCTTTACGCCCTGTAAGCGGTAAACCTCCTGCACTTCGTTCACGAGGTATTCCTGCACTGCGGTAGGACCCTTGATGGCAAGAATATCGGCCGGGGCAATGGCTCCATCCGTAAGCTGTTCACCTGCTTTGCAGAAATCGTTTTCCTGCACCAGGATGTGATTCGACAGGCGAACAAGATATTTCTTAATCTCGCCTGTTTTTGCTTCCACCTGAACCTCGCGGTTACCGCGTTTTATTTTTCCGAATGTTACAATACCATCAATCTCAGATACCACAGCAGGACTGCTTGGGTTACGCGCTTCAAAAAGCTCTGTAACGCGTGGCAGACCACCGGTGATATCGCCCGATTTTCCTGTAGTCCGGGGGATCTTAACCAGGATATGGCCTGTTTCAACCGCATCGCCTCCATTCACCGAAATATGTGCGCTCACGGGTATGTTGTATGATTTCAGAACATCGCCTTTCTTGTCAACCACTTTGATGATAGGATTTTTTGTTTTGTCTTTTGTTTCAATAATGACTTTTTCACGGAAACCGGTCTGTTCGTCAAACTCTTCGCGGAAGGTAATGCCTTCTTCGATGTTTTCGAACTCAACTTTTCCCTGAAAGTCCGAGATAATAACTGCGTTGTACGGATCCCAGTCGCAAAGGAGGGTTCCTTTTTTAACCTTTTCACCGTGCTCTGCATACACCTGAGAGCCGTAAGGGATATATCCGGTGGTGAGGGCAATTTTGGTGTTGGCATCCACGATACGTATTTCGGCAGATCGGCCAACCACCACTTTTACTTTTTTGCCGTCAGGATTTTTACGTTCAACGGTACGCAGTTCGTCAATTTCCACAACACCGTCATACTTGGCTTCGATGCGTGAAGATGAGGTCATTCCGCCTGCAACTCCCCCTACGTGGAATGTACGGAGTGTTAACTGCGTACCCGGCTCACCGATGGACTGTGCGGCAATAACTCCCACAGCTTCTCCTTTCTGAACCATGCGGCCTGTAGAAAGATTTCTGCCGTAACATTTTGCACACACGCCCAGCTTTGATTCACAGGTAAGTACGGAACGGATCTCAACTGCTTCGATAGGTGATTTTTCTATTTTTACAGCATACTCTTCTTTGATCTCATTTCCGGAAGTGATGATGAGTTCACCGGTTAATGGATGATAAACATCCTGTAGTGTAACGCGTCCTAGTATACGGTCATACAGCGGCTCCACAACTTCATCGTTCTTTTTAAGAGCGGAAGCCATCAGTCCGCGGAGCGTACCACAATCTTCAACTGTAATGATAACATCCTGAGCAACGTCAACCAAACGTCTTGTTAAATATCCGGCATCCGCTGTTTTAAGTGCAGTATCTGCCAATCCTTTACGCGCACCGTGCGTTGAAATAAAGTACTCGTGAATTGAAAGACCTTCTCTGAAGTTCGAGATAACGGGATTTTCAATAATTTCTCCACCCACCATTCCTGATTTGTGCGGACGGGCCATCAGTCCGCGCATTCCGCTGAGCTGACGAATCTGTTCTTTCGAACCCCTGGCGCCAGAATCCAGCATCATGTAAATGGAATTGAACCCCTGTTTATCCGCAGAAAGCCGGTCCATTACTTTTTTGGTCAGTTTGGAGTTTGTGTGAGTCCAGATATCAATTACCTGGTTATAACGCTCGTTATTGGTAATGAATCCTTGGTTATAATTCTCAACAACTTCTTCCACTTCTTTATATGCTTCGCCAATAAGTTTATTCTTATCCTCCGAAACCATAACATCATCAAGATTGAAAGATAATCCACCTTTGAATGCATGTTGGAATCCTAACTCTTTGATGTCGTCTAAGAACTTGGCTGCTTTTGCTGTTCCGGCAACTTTCAATACATCTCCGATGATATCGCGGAGAGATTTTTTAGTCATTACATCATTGAGGTATCCAACTTCCTTAGGAGTAACCTGATTGAAGATCACCCTTCCCACGGTAGTTTCAATGATCTGCGAAACCATTACGCCTTTGTCATTCTTTGCATTGTCAATACGCACTTTGATCATAGCGTGGAGATCAACAATATCTTCGTTGTATGCAATGATTACCTCTTCAGGAGAGTAGAAGATAATTCCTTCTCCTTTCACTTTATGTTCTTTTGAACTCTTTCTTGATTTAGTCATGTAATACAGTCCGAGAACCATGTCCTGAGAAGGAACGGCCACCGGAGCGCCATTCGCAGGGTTCAGAATGTTGTGGGAAGCAAGCATGAGGATCTGAGCTTCCAACACAGCAGCGTGGCTCAGCGGAACGTGAACGGCCATCTGGTCACCGTCAAAGTCGGCATTGAACGCTGTACAAACCAAAGGATGCAGCTGAATAGCCTTTCCTTCGATCAGCTTTGGCTGGAAGGCCTGAATACCTAGTCTGTGCAGGGTAGGAGCACGGTTGAGAAGAACGGGGTGCCCTTTCATCATGTTCTCCAGAATATCCCAAACGATAGGCTCTTTGCGGTCAACGATTTTCTTAGCTGACTTTACTGTTTTAACAACACCACGCTCTAAAAGTTTACGGATAATAAATGGCTTGAACAACTCGGCAGCCATGTCTTTTGGAAGTCCGCACTCGTGCAGTTTCAGTTCAGGCCCTACTACGATTACAGAACGACCGGAATAGTCAACACGTTTTCCAAGTAAGTTCTGACGGAAACGTCCCTGTTTTCCTTTCAAACTGTCTGAAAGAGATTTTAGAGGACGGTTAGCATCGGTTTTAACCGCACTTGCTTTGCGTGAATTATCAAACAAAGAGTCAACGGATTCCTGAAGCATACGCTTCTCGTTTCGGAGAATAACTTCAGGAGCTTTAATTTCTATAAGACGTTTTAAACGGTTATTGCGAATAATAACGCGCCTGTAAAGGTCATTTAAATCGGATGTGGCAAAACGGCCTCCATCTAAAGGCACCAGTGGACGAAGTTCCGGTGGAATGACGGGGAGAATCTTGATTACTGTCCACTCAGGGCGATTTTCAATATGTTTGTTTGCCTGACGGAATGCTTCAACAACTTGCAGGCGTTTCAGCGCTTCGTTTCTTTTTTGCTGAGAAAGTTCTACATTCGCAGTAGCACGCAAAGTAAAAGAAAGATCATCCAATTTAAGTCGGCTCATGAGGTCAACAACTGCTTCACCTCCCATCTTTGCAATAAACTTGTTCGGATCTTTATCATCGAGATGTTGATTGTCTTTAGGAAGAGAATCAATGGCTTTTAAATATTCCTCTTCGCTTAAAAAGTCAAGATATTTTATTCCGTCTTGTTCTTTTACACCTGGGTTAACAACTACGTAACGTTCGTAGTAAATAATCATTTCTAATTTTTTAGTAGGCAATCCAAGAAGAGCGCCAATTTTATTTGGCAAGGAACGGAAATACCAGATATGAATAACAGGCACCACCAGGTTGATATGCCCCATTCTTTCTCTGCGCACTTTTTTCTCAGTTACTTCAACACCGCAACGATCGCAAACGATGCCTTTATAACGGATGCGCTTGTATTTTCCGCAATGACATTCCCAGTCCTTTACAGGACCGAAGATCCGCTCGCAGAACAAACCATCACGCTCGGGTTTGTACGTGCGGTAGTTAATAGTTTCCGGCTTGGTTACTTCACCATGCGACCACTCGAGTATCTGTTCAGGAGATGCAAGAGAGATCGTTACTTTGGTGAAATTGCTTTTTGGCCTTGAATCCTTTTTCATATATGGAAGAAATTAATCGTTATTTTTTTTACTTGCCACTTTTATTTGGTGATGATTAGTTTTTTGCTTGCAATTCCCTCTTCTGTTTTTAGTTGGAGAAAATAAATTCCGTTTGACACATTTAAGTTTAAAGTTTCATGTTCCATATTTAAAGTTTGTTCAAATATTTTTTCTCCAAACATGTTATAAATATCCACGTCATTCATTTTCAAAGTTTCAAATTGATTTATTTTTAAATTAATTTCTCCTTTGCTTGGATTTGGATAAACAGTAAAATCTGTTTCTAGATTGTTCTCCGCTATGCCTGTGGCACTACCGTACTTAAATATTGTCCCCATATTATTTGTGCCTCCTCGACAGGTCATTCCATATAGAAAAGCCCCATCAAAAATAAGAGATCCACTAGTTGGGGAGATTCCGTCTGAATCGTCTGCCAAATCAAGCAATTTGGAATAGCCGGTTCCATCAGGCTTTATTTTAAATATGATTCCCTCACTTTTTGTGCCACCAGACTCTGTCTTTCCATATAGAAAGGTTCCGTCAGAAATGAGTGAGCCATGAGGGCTACCTCCATTTATACCTCCTAAGAAATCAAACAATTTGACGTATCCTGTTCCATCGGGTGTTATTTTAAAGATGGTTCCATAATTGTTTGTGCCGCCACTGTATGTCATTCCATAGAGAAAGGTTCCATCAGAAATCAAATCACCATTAGGCCACCTTCCGTTTGTAGAGCCTGCAAAATCCAAAAGCTTGAAATACCCAGTTCCATCGGAATTTATCTTAAAGATTGTTCCTAGATTGTTTGTACCGCCATTGTATGTCATTCCATACAGAGAGGTTCCGTCAGAAATGAGTGATCCATGAGGAGCACTTCCGTTTGTAGTACCAAAATCTAATAGTTTTGACAACTCAGTTCCATCGGGTTTTATTTTAAAAATAACTCCATTAGAGTTTGTTCCACTACCGCCATTGTATGTCATTCCGTAGAAAAAGGTTCCGTCAGAAATAAGAGATCCCCAAGGACTAGTTCCGGTTCCACTGCCTCCAAAATCAAGGAGTTTAGTATATCCACTGCCATCAGGCATTATTTTAAAAATAACTCCATTACTGCCTACGCCACCATGGCGAGTCATTCCATAGAGAAAGGTTCCGTCAGAAATAAGAGAGCCCAAAGGATTACTTCCGTTTGTAGTACCTGCAAAATCCAAAAGCTTAGAATACCCAGTTCCATCGGAATTTATCTTGAATATGGTTCCCAGATTGTTTGTGCCGCCATCATATGTCATCCCATAGAAAACATTTCCCTGCAAAATGAGTGACCCATGAGGATGACTTCCGTTTGCAACGCCTGCAAAATCAATGAGTTTGGTGTATTGGGCGTTCGCCAAAGGCGAAATTAAAAATGCTGCCAGAATAAAGTTACAGACTCCGAATTTCATCGGAGTGAGAAATAGATTTAATATTTGCGCTGTTACTTTAGTGATACCCATTTTTATTTTTACCCTTATTTATATCTTTTCCAAAGTTTCAAACTTTGGAAAAGATCAACCCATTAATCATGCAAAGAAATATTTAGTCCCAATCCTTTCAATTCGTGCATCAGTACATTGAATGACTCAGGAATTCCGGGAATAGGCAGATTATCTCCTTTCACAATTGCTTCGTATGTTTTTGTTCTTCCCACCACATCGTCAGATTTTACGGTGAGGATTTCCTGTAGAATGTGCGCAGCACCAAATGCTTCGAGCGCCCAAACCTCCATCTCTCCGAAACGCTGACCTCCGAATTGCGCTTTACCGCCCAGCGGCTGCTGTGTGATGAGCGAGTAAGGACCGATGGAGCGCGCGTGCATCTTGTCGTCCACCATGTGGTGAAGTTTCAGGATGTAGATGACGCCTACGGTTGCAGGCTGGTCAAAACGGATTCCGGTTTCTCCGTCCTTCAAGTGTGTTTTTCCGTGACGTGGTAAACCGGCTTTCTCGGTGTACTCATTTATTTCATCATTGGAAGCTCCGTCAAAAATAGGAGTGCTGAACTTCAATCCGAGTTTCAATCCCGCCCATCCAAGAACGGTTTCGTAGATCTGTCCCAAGTTCATACGCGAAGGTACGCCCAGCGGATTGAGAACAACGTCAACAGGAGTACCATCTTCAAGGAACGGCATATCCTCATCGCGAACAATTTTCGCAACGATACCTTTGTTTCCGTGACGTCCTGCCATTTTATCTCCCACTTTCAGCTTGCGTTTTTGTGTGATGTACACTTTTGCAAGCTGGATGATACCGGCTGGTAATTCATCACCTACCTGAACCGCAAATTTTCTGCGCTTGTGATCTCCCAGTATCTCATTGTACTTCACACGGTAGTTGTGGAGTATTTCATATATCTGATCGTTCACTTCTTTGCTGGTAGTCCATTTGTATGGATTGACTTCCGTGTAATCGTCAACTTTATTGAGCAGTTTTTCAGTGAACTTTACTCCGCGTCCAACCAATTCTTCTTTCAGGTAATTATTTACTCCCTGTGAAGATTTTCCGCTTACCAATTTCAAAAGTTTAGCAACCAGTTTTGATTTCAGGTCTGCAAATTTGTGATTGAACTCCTTGTCTATTTTGTCTAAAACATCCTTCTCGTCTGATTTTGCTTTCTTGTCCTTCATCAGGCGTGAGAAGAGCTTGGTTTCCATTACAATTCCATAAGTAGAAGATGGCATTCTCAGAGAGGCATCTTTTACGTCCCCGGCTTTGTCACCAAAGATGGCGCGGAGGAGTTTTTCTTCCGGAGAAGGATCTGTTTCTCCTTTCGGAGTAATCTTTCCGATAAGTATATCGCCTTCTTTAACTTCGCATCCAACCCGAATGATACCTGTTTCGTCAAGATTTTTTGTCGCCTCTTCACTCACGTTAGGAATGTCAGAAGTTAATTCCTCCATTCCGCGTTTTGTTTCACGCACTTCAAGTGAATATTCATCCACATGAATAGAAGTGAAGATATCCTCACGAACAATTTTTTCTGAAATCACAATCGCATCTTCAAAGTTGTATCCTTTCCATGGCATGAATGCAACAACAAGATTTCTGCCGAGCGCCAATTCTCCCTCCTCGGTTCCGTATCCTTCGCTCAGCACTTGTCCTTTTTTGACTTTTTCCCCTTTCTTTACAACAGGGCGAAGGTTAACGCAGGTGCTTTGGTTTGTTTTGCGGAACTTGATGATGTTGTAGGTTCTTACATCCTCTTCGAAGCTGAGCAGTTTTTCCTCCTCATCGCGAGTATAACGAACCACAATCTCTTTTGCATCCACGTATTCAACCACACCGTCATTTTCTGCGGTGATAATTGTACGGGAGTCCATGGCAACTTTTCCTTCCAATCCGGTTCCGATGATCGGAGATTCCGGACGAAGAAGTGGAACTGCCTGGCGCATCATGTTCGATCCCATCAGGGCACGGTTCGCATCATCGTGTTCCAGGAACGGAATGAGCGATGCCGCTATCGATGCAATTTGGTTCGGAGCAACATCCATCAGGTGAACCTTGTCGGCATCAACTAACGGGTAATTTCCTTCGAAGCGCGTTTTCACTTTATCATCCGTGATGGTGCCCTTTTCGTTTATGTTCATCATGGATTGAGCAATGGCTTTTTCGTCTTCTTCTTCTGCTGTAAGATAAACAACAGGCTTGTGCACATCTACTTTTCCCGCATGAACAGTTCTGTATGGAGTTTCAATGAACCCGAGCTTGTTGATTTTTGCGTAAACGCAGAGTGAAGAGATAAGACCGATGTTCGGTCCTTCGGGCGTTTCGATAGTGCAAAGGCGGCCATAATGTGTATAGTGAACGTCACGTACTTCGAATCCTGCACGCTCCCTGGATAAACCGCCTGGTCCCAGTGCGGATAACCTGCGCTTATGGGTAACCTCAGCCAGTGGATTTGTTTGATCCATAAACTGAGATAACTGGTTTGTTCCGAAGAACGAATTGATTACTGAAGAAAGCGTTTTTGCATTGATCAGATCAATAGGGGTGAACACCTCGTTATCGCGAACATTCATGCGCTCACGGATGGTACGCGCCATGCGGGCAAGACCAACACCAAACTGAGACGACAATTGCTCCCCAACGGTTCTTACGCGCCTGTTGCTCAGATGGTCAATATCATCCACATTCACTTTCAGATTGATAAGCTGAATGAGGAACTTGATGATGGCAACAATATCTTCTTTGGTAAGAACGCGAACATTCTCAGGAATGGTAAGATTTAATTTTTTATTGAGACGGAAGCGGCCCACTTCTCCCAAGTCGTAGCGCTTGTCGGAAAAGAAAAGTTTTTCAATTACCGCTTTTGCTGTTTCTTCATCGGGAGGTTCTGCGTTACGAAGTAAACGGTAGATGTATTCAACCGCTTCTTTTTCGGAGTTGGTGGGGTCTTTCTGAAGTGTATTGTATATGATGGTATAATCGCTGAACTCTTTATCCTCTTTATGAAGAATAATTGCCTTCACATTTGCATTCAGGATCGTTTCGATATGTTCATCGGTAATGATTGTTTCACGTTCGATCAGCACCTCATTACGTTCAATAGAAACCACTTCCCCGGTATCTTCATCCACAAAATCTTCCACCCATGTTTTAAGAACGCGGGCTGCTAATTTTCTTCCTACAGATTTTTTGAGGGATGTTTTATTTACAGTAATCTCATCAGCAAGGTTGAAAAGCTCCAGGATATGCTTGTCGTTCTCAAAGCCGATGGCGCGAAGCATGGTAGTAACAGGAAGTTTTTTCTTTCTGTCAATATACGCATACATCACGTTGTTGATGTCTGTTGCAAATTCGATCCAGGCGCCCTTAAAAGGAATAACGCGGGCAGAGTAGAGGCGGCTTCCGTTCGGATGACGGTTCTGGCCGAAGAACACACCGGGAGACCGGTGAAGCTGGGAAACAATAACGCGCTCCGCTCCATTGATGATGAAACTTCCTTTCGGAGTCATGTATGGGATAGTACCGAGGTATACATCCTGAATAACGGTTTTGAAATCCTCATGTTCCGGATCAGTACAGGAAAGACGGAGGCGCGCTTTCAGCGGAACATTGTAGGTTAGTCCTCGCTCAAGACATTCTTCAATTGAATATCTGGTAGGGTCAACATAGTAATCTAAAAATTCAAGAACAAAGTTATTTCTTGCATCGGAGATCGGGTAGTTTTCCGAGAACACTTTGTAAAGACCTTCATTCTTCCTGTTTTCAGGAGTCGTGTCGACCTGCATGAAGTCTTTAAAAGATTTAACCTGAATTTCGAGAAAGTCAGGATAATCAATTTGATGTTTTGAGCTGGCGAAGTTTACTCGCGCATTTTTCTTTGGTGCAGCCATAAAACGATTTTCTATTAAAAGATTACGAATCTATTTTTTATTTCCAAACTCACTTTGCATTACTACAAACGCAAATAGACCTGCTCTGGCCCGATGTCATCGGGACAGAGAGATCTCCAGTATCCTATTTGAAAGTTTACTTAACCTCAACTTCTGCTCCTGCTTCGGTCAGTTGTTTTTTTAACGACTCAGCATCTTCTTTTGAGATACCTTCTTTAAGAGGTTTTGGCGCAGCATCCACCAGATCTTTTGCCTCTTTAAGTCCTAATCCTGTAAGTTCTTTTACAAGTTTAACAACCTGAAGTTTAGCTTGCCCTCCGCTTTTGAGTATTACATCAAAAGTAGATTTTTCAGCAGCGGCTGCCCCGGCAGCAATTGGTGCTGCAGCGGCTGCAGCCGGCTCAATACCATACTCATCCTTGAGTATTTTAGCCAGTTCGTTTACATCTTTTACAGTCAAGTTGACTAATTGTTCTGCAAGTTGCTTTAATTCGGCCATCGTGTGTGATTTTTATGGTTGATTTATTTTTATTTTTCTTACAATTATTCTATTCTTAGTTTGCCGGTGTTGTTGGTGCTTCAGGAGCTGCTGGCGCATCGGGTGCTGCTGGAGTTGCCTTTCCGCCTTTGCCTTTTCTTTCCGCCAATAAAGCACCAATAACAGTTTTTGTTGGAGACTGAAGAAGACCTATAATTTCCCCAATCATCTCATTCTTGCTTTTGATGCCTGCAAGCGTATCCAATTGGTTGTGTCCGATATACACGGACTCTTCTACCCAAGCGGATTTCAGCGTAAGCTTATCGCTTCCTTTTCTGAATTCCTTCATGATCTTTCCGGGCGCATTTGCAACCGCAGAGAACATGATAGCCGTAGTTCCTTTCAGTGTATCGTGAAACGGATCATACGTATTGCTTGTCTTTTCCATTGCTTTGCTGAGAAGCGTGTTCTTAACAACAAGCATCTTTACGCCTTTGTCAAAACACATACGTCTTAACTGGCTTGTTTTCTCCACAGTAAGCCCTGAAGGATCTGTTAGATAGAAATGAGCGTTCTCTTTCAACATCGTTGAGAGGGAATCTATCATTTCATTTTTTTCTTTCTTATTCATAGGTTACCAATTAACGAATCTGTTACGAATATTACGAATCATTTTTTTTCCTCGTCCTTCACCCTTGTTTTTTTTAACTAACAATTTTAGAGTCTATCTTAACGCCAGGTCCCATAGTGCTGGACATTGTGATACTCCTTATATATGTTCCTTTGGAAGCAGCCGGTTTTAATTTAGCAATGGTTTGGAGCAATTCGTTTGCGTTATCGGCAATTTTGTCAGCATCGAACGAAACTTTTCCTATGGAAGCGTGAACGATTCCCTGCTTGTCGGCCTTGAAATCAATTTTACCTGCTTTCACTTCTTTCACTGCTTTTCCAACTTCCATTGTTACGGTTCCTGATTTTGGATTTGGCATCAATCCGCGGGGGCCAAGTACTTTTCCAAGTGCACCTACTTTACCCATTACAGATGGAGTACAAACAATAACGTCAATATCTGTCCATCCGTTTTTTATTTTTTCTACGTATTCATCCAGTCCAACAAAGTCAGCGCCAGCGGCTTTTGCTTCTGCATTTTTATCGGGAGTACAGAGAACCAACACGCGAACTGATTTTCCAATACCGTGCGGCATGGCAACTGTTCCGCGAACGATCTGTCCTTTCGCAATATCAATTCCAAGGCGAACGCTGATGTCAACCGAAGAGTCAAACTTGGTTGAGGTTACATCCTTAACGATTTTAGCTGCATCCCGAAGGTTATATACCTTGGTAGCATCGTATTTTGCCAGAACCGCTTTTCTTTTTTTAGTCAACTGTGCCATTTTGCTTTTGCCTTTTTAATTTTTATTTCTTACTAGAAGCAGGTCTTCCTTCCACGTTTAATCCCATGCTTCTTGCCTGTCCTGCCACCATGCTCATTGCCGATTCTAGTTTGAAGCAGTTCATGTCCACCATCTTATCTTCAGCAATTGCTTTGATCTGTGTCCAGGAAACCGTTCCCACCTTTTTTCTGTTTGGCTCTCCCGATCCGCTTTCGATTTTTACAGCTTCTTTTAACTGTGAAGCGATTGGAGGCCTTTTGAGAATGAACTCAAAAGTTTTGTCCTTATATACAGTAATGATCGCGGGGATCATTTTGTTTCCCAGGTCTTTGGTTTTCGCATTGAACTGCTTGCAGAACTCCATGATGTTCACGCCTTTCGCACCCAACGCAGGTCCGATAGGGGGTGCTGGGTTTGCAGCCCCCGCCTTGATCACCAACTTTACCATTGCACCAACTTCTTTTGCCATTTTGTTTGCCCCCGCCCTAAAGGGAGTAAGGGACTTGTATTTTTAGTTTTACTTTAATTTTGCCTTTTGTATCCTTGCCTTTGTTCCCTTTAGGGTTAGGGCACCTTATTGTTTCTCAACCTGCATATAACTCAGTTCCAACGGAGTTTTACGTCCGAAGATTTTCACGGTTACTTTCAGTTTTTTCTTTTCTTCGTTTACTTCTTCAATGGATCCTGTAAACGTGTTGAAAGGACCATCAATTATCTTTACTGTATCACCTACATAGAAAGGAACAGTAATCTTCTCTGTTGTTTCAGCAAGCTCATCCACTTTTCCGAGGATGCGGTTCACTTCGGCAAGGCGAAGGGGAATTGGTTCTCCTGTTTTCGTTCCGAGAAAACCAAGTACTCCCGGAACATGTCTTATGATGTGAGGAACTTCACCGGAGAGGACCGCTTCCACCAAAATATATCCCGGGAAGAAATTTCTTTCTTTGCTTACTTTTTTACCTGCGCGGATCTGAAACACTTTTTCTGTAGGGATCAGTATCTGAGAAACAAATTTGCCCATTTTGAGGCGCTTGATTTCAGATTCAATGCTCAGCTTGATCTTTTTTTCTTTTCCGCTGATGGCACGAACAACAAACCAGCTTTTTTCTTCTGTATTTGCTTTAGAAGAAGAGGTTGTTTTTGGAACAGAACCTTCGACTTTTATTGCGCTATTTTCAGTTGTAATCATATTTGTTTATCCCGTTGGATTTTATTCTACGGGATTATGCAAAAAATCCATAAATCATTTCCATGATAAATTTGAAAGATATATCCATAACATAGATAGCAATTGACGTGATTAAAGTAGATACCATCACGATCACTGCGCTTGCATTCAGTTCCTTCCATGATGGCCAGGAAACTTTGGTTACAAGTTCGCTGTACGTATCATTTATATATGCTTTTATCTTTCCCATCCTTCCTTATTATATGCACGGGCGGAGAGGCTCGAACTCCCAGCCCTCAGTTTTGGAGACTGATGCTCTACCAATTGAGCTACGCCCGTATCTCAGTTGGGAGTCAGTAGTTGGGAGTTTGGAGAGCTGATATTTAGTTTTCTCACAACTTCCAACTCTGTACCCCAAACTATTTAATGATTTCAGTAACCTGACCCGCTCCAACGGTTCTTCCACCTTCGCGAATAGCGAAACGGAGACCTTTGTCCATTGCAACCGGCTGAATAAGTTCAACCTGAATTGTTACGTTATCGCCAGGCATTACCATTTCCCTTCCGGAAGGAAGAGTGCAGGTTCCTGTTACGTCAGTGGTACGCATGTAAAACTGAGGGCGATAATTGTTGTGGAACGGAGTATGACGGCCCCCTTCTTCTTTTTTAAGAACGTACACTTCGGCCTTGAAAATTGTGTGAGGCGTGATGGATCCCGGCTTAGCGAGAACCATTCCTCTCCAAATATCTTTTTTATCTATGCCGCGAAGCAGAAGCCCTGCGTTGTCACCGGCTTGTCCTGAATCAAGTTCTTTACGGAACATCTCAACGCCTGTGATAACCGATTTTAATTTTTCTTCACGCATTCCAACGATCTCAATCTCTTCTCCAACTTTGCAGATACCTTGTTCGATTCTGCCAGTAGCAACTGTTCCGCGTCCTGTGATCGAAAAAATATCTTCCACAGGCATCAGGAATGGTTTGTCAACTACACGAACCGGGATAGGGATGAAATTATCTACTGCGTCCATCAGTTCCATGATTTTTGGAACCCATTTAGCGTCTTTATTCAATCCACCCAAAGCGGATCCGCGAATGATCGGCACCTTGTCTCCTTCGTAACCGTAGAAGGTCAGAAGCCCGCGAATTTCTTCTTCAACGAGATCAATAAGTTCTGCGTCTTCAACCATGTCCACTTTGTTCATGAACACAACAAGCTTAGGTACGCCTACCTGACGAGCCAAAAGAATATGCTCGCGGGTTTGTGGCATAGGTCCGTCAGTTGCGGCAACCACCAGAATGGCACCGTCCATTTGTGCAGCGCCTGTAACCATGTTTTTTACATAGTCCGCATGGCCCGGACAATCAACGTGTGCATAGTGACGTTTTTCTGTTGAATATTCTACGTGCGAGGTGTTGATCGTGATACCGCGTTCTTTTTCTTCGGGAGCGTTATCGATTGAAGCAAAGTCTCTAATTACTGCAAGACCTTTTTCTGCAAGCACAGTGGTGATAGCAGCTGTTAAAGTTGTTTTGCCATGATCCACGTGACCAATTGTTCCGATGTTTAAGTGTGGTTTGGAACGATCAAATTTTTCTTTTGCCATAGTTATTAGTGATTAAAAATTAAACGATTTATTCTGAATTATTTAAGGTTTTATTTAAGGGGTGCGAAGATATGTAATATTTCCTCATCTCCAATGAAAAAAAATAACATTTTTTCCTAACATTTCAGGCTTTCAAGAAAGCGTTTTTGAGCCCTTGGTTTTGGAAGGAAACGCCAATTATTTATAGAGATAGTGATCCCGGCACTTTGTGTCGAGGATGATTCAATACTTTGAGCCAATGACCGGAATTGAACCGGTGACCTGTCCGATTGCATCGGACTGCTCTACCCCCTGTATGGGTATTGGTCAATTAGTTGTTCAATTACTTTTCTGCTCTTGCTTTTCTTGATCTTCCACTCAAGTTTTCTGGCTTCAGCGGGCGTTTGGCAAGGAACAATTCCTCTTAAAATGACAGGTAAAACATACTTTGTAGCTGTTACCTTCCCATTTTCATGCTGACTGAACCTAAAAAGAACATTTTTTGCACTCCCAACATAATACCTTCCATTACGGCACTCAAGGATATAAACTCCAAGAATTACAACATTCATTTGAGCCAATGA
>SCSP01000202.1 GCA_004297845.1 Bacteroidota bacterium
GATGATCGGATGTATTGACATTGCCTGCGTAATTGTACAGGTGGAACCGATTGATTGCTCGCCTTCAGCTACGGGAGAACTGTATCTTCCCAACGCCTTTTCACCAAACGGAGACAATGAGAATGATTTCCTTCAATTATATTTCGGAGAAGTGCAGTGCATAAAAACTTTTGAACTTTACATCTACAACCGCTGGGGGGAAAAAGTTTTTGAGACCACCAGCCCGGTTGCGAAATGGGATGGAACTTTTAAAGGAAAATCCGAAGGCACGGAAGTATTTGTGTATTACATGAAAGCCACGCTTATGACGGGAGAAGAAATTATTAAGAAAGGGAATATTTCTTTATTGAGGTGATTACCCCACCTTCTGATTTTTTTACCTCCTCCGAAATTGTCATTTTATTGTTTCATCGGTATAATCGTTTTCGGATTTATAGTTATCTTTGGCATAATATGTGCAGGTTTGTTTTTATCGCCAATGCTTTTCTCCCCTTCCTGATGTTATCGGGAGTGGGAGGATCTGAGGCAAAAGCGCAAACCTTCTATGATTCTACGCAGGTTCCTATTTTAGATACAACAAAGTTTTGTGTCTCCATTAATGTTTCGGGATTGCCCAACAAAATTGATTCTTCCTTTGGTCTCGCTTCCGTTTGTTTTAACATCACGCACACATTTGTTGCTGATGTAGTGGTTACTCTTAGGTCGCCAGACAGCACTGTGATTACGCTGGCGGGCGGTGTGGGGGGAGCCGGACATAATTTTACCAACACCTGCCTGGCCATGAATGGAGTGAACGGATCCATCGCAAACAGCAACGCTCCTTTCACAGGAATTTTTATTCCGCAGCAATCGCTCAACAATTTAAACAACGGGCAAAACCCCAATGGCGCCTGGAAATTTTGCATCAGCGATACTTATTTTGCCGATACGGGCTCGCTTCACAACTTCAATATCACGTTCGCAAATAATCCTCCGCCCGATCCATTACCACCTGCTGTTCTCTGCGCTTATTGTTCTTGTGTGAATAGTGCCGACACTTGCGATTTACTTCCTGACATGACTGCTTCCGCGCTTTGCATTCAGCAATATCACCTCGAAGGACCGGGCAATCTGCAGATTGCAAACGCCACTCCGAACATCGGAAGAGGCCCGATAGAAATTCACGCCATTGATTCCTGTTTTTGCGACACGGTTCCTGTTCCCTGCTCCACTACAATTTGTCCGGGTGGAAATCCCGTCAAACATATTATCATTCAACGGATTTATCAGCGCGTTGGAAATGATACCCTCCTTCATTACGACCGGGTTGCGGGGCACATGTCCTACCATCCAACACACGGCCATCTGCATACCGACCACTGGGCTGATTATTCTTTGCGAATGGCAACTTCCAATCCTGATGCAACTACCTGGCCAATTGTCGGGCAAGGAACAAAGCAAAGTTTTTGCCTGATCAATCTGGAGGATTGCACCAACGCTTTGGGATACTGCAAAGACTCTCTCGACAGCACCCTCACGATGGCAACTATTCCTAATGCGGGATTCGGTTTATATACGGGTTGTGGATTAGACCAGGGAATTTATCCCGGGTATCTTGATGTGTATGATGCATCACTCAACGGCCCAATACTCTTAAGCACTATCTGCAACGGGCAGTACTATATTGTTTCCATCACTGATCCGGAAAATAAATTTCTTGAATCCAATGAAAACAACAATTGGGTTTCCGTTCCTGTTACGCTCACACAACAGGGCGCTCCTTCGGGAACCGCTTCTTACAATTATTCCCTGAATGGATTACAAACCGCTTTTACGAACACATCGCCATCAGGAAACACCTACCTCTGGAATTTTGGTGACGGAAATTGGGATACGGCCTACAGCCCTGTTCATACCTACACCGCTGCGGGAACGTATACTGTTTCTCTCGTCTCCCTCAACCAATGTTTCACCACAACATCGCAGGTCGTTGTCATCACCGGCATGGATGAATACCATCAGGTAAATCTTACTCTTCATGTTTATCCGAATCCCATTACGCAAAATCCGGAAGTGATGTATTATCTTCCTGATAACACAAATGTCATTCTTGAATTAACCGATTTATCGGGAAGAAAACTTGAAACGCTGATCCATGAAAAACAAAAGCAGGGGCTGCATAAAATTTCTTTGGCCGGGAAATTTGAGAAATTTTCTTCCGGAGTTTACCTGATGAATCTTGATTGTAAATTCGGAAGAAACACCATAAAAATAATAAAATAATACCACTTTACCGGGGTAATGGATCACCGCGGGTGCATCCCAAAACGCACAACCCCTCTCCTGAGGAGAGGGGAGGGGTGAGGCGATAAAAGTGCGTTTTGGGATGCACCCATCACCGCTCGTTAATCGGTATAAATTTCCCTATACCAATTCTTTTGTTATCTTTGCACAGTCCCGATGGTTATCGGGATTTAGATAGATATATCAGTCTTTCTGCCCCTCTCCGACAAAAGTCGGAGTCCGATAAATCGGACAAGTCAAGTTGACATCATACGGCAGGCCACATATACTGCCATAACTCTCTAAAAGTTTAAGTTCCCTCCTGTGAGTTGCGCTCGCTCCCGATGGCTATCAGGACTGCGGTTGTCCAAAGGGGAGAGATTGTATGTGCATGGTGTGGACCGAATAACATTATAAAACAATAATATGAAAGAGGTAAAAAAATTAAAATTCAACGAACTATCGCTGAGCGAAGAAATGCAAAAAGCGATCACCGACATGGGATTTGTGGAAGCATCTCCTATTCAGTCTCAAACCATTCCTCATCTTTTAGAAAGGAAGGATGTGATCGGACAGGCACAAACAGGAACAGGGAAAACAGCCGCATTCGGAATTCCGCTTTTGGAATTAATTCATCCGGAAGATAAGTTCATCTCCTCTCTGGTGGTTTGCCCTACCCGCGAACTTGCACAGCAGGTTGCGATGGAACTGAAAAAACTTGCCAAATACAAAAAGCATATTCATATCCTCGCTATTTACGGAGGCTCCTCTATGTCGGAACAGATTCATAGCCTGCGAAGAGGAATGAATGTGATTGTTGGAACACCCGGCCGTATCATGGATCACTTAGAACGCAAAACACTATCCTTCGAGAAAGTAAAAATGGCGGTACTGGATGAAGCCGATACCATGCTCGATATGGGATTCAGGGAAGATATTGAGGCTATCCTTAAAAAAATGTCTCCGGAAAGACAAACCGTTCTTTTTTCGGCTACGATGCCAAAACCTATCCTTGACATTGCACGCAGATTCCAGAAAGAACCTGTTCACGTAAAAGTTACGACTGAAAATCTGACAGCAACTTCGATTGAGCAAATATATTTTGAAGTAAATTCTGCATCACGCGCCAAAATCGTTTCTTCGTTAATGGATCTGCATGGCTTGAAACTCACTTTGTTATTCTGCAATACAAAACGCAGAGTGGACGAAGTAGTTGCGACCATGCGTACGATGGGGCATAAAGCTGATGCCATACACGGTGATCTGAGTCAAAGCCAGCGCAACTCCGTACTTTCTGCTTTCAAATCAGGAAGAATAAATATCCTGGTTGCATCGGATGTGGCGGCCCGCGGAATTGATGTTAATAACGTGGATGCCGTTTTCAACTACGATCTTCCCATGGATGCCGAGTATTATGTGCATCGCATTGGACGTACAGGCAGAGCGGGCAAGACCGGAAAAGCGTTCAGTTTTGTTACCGGAAGAAATGATTTTTTTAAACTGAGGGACATTGAGCGTTATGCAAAAGCTAAAATTGTAAAAGGAAACATTCCTACAGAAAAAGAAATACTGGAACTCAACAACGTAAAACTGTTTACACAGTTAAAAACAATAGTTACAGCAGGGCACCTGGAGAAATTCGAAGCCATGGTGACAGATTATTGCAAAGAAGGTTTTACTGCAGAACAATTAGCAGCCGTTTTATTGAAACTCACTCTTAAAGGGAATACCCCTTCGGCTCCGGAACCAAGACCGGATTCAAGACCTTCATTCGACAGAGAAAGACGTTCAAACGACAGACCTTCCTATAACAGAGAAAGGCCTGCGTACCACAGAGAAAAACCTTCAAATGACAGAGCTTCCTATAGTTCTGGTCGTCCAAGCTATTCCCCAAGAGAACGCTCGGAACGCCCGAAAAGTCATTCCGGTGAAGAAGAAAGGATGTCCGATAACCGTTTTTCAAAGAACCGGTTTGCCAGCCAACCATCAGCTGCACCTGTTGATGGCAGGCGGGAAAGCAGTCCTGCGGAACAACCCGGAAGCGAGCGTAATGTGAAGTTCAGAAAACGAAAAAACTCTGCTGAACGGGGAGATTAATACCTAACCTATTTTCATTAAAAAATTCGCACTTCGATGAAATAATTGAATTTTATTTCTTCTTCTTAGCAGTTGGCGCTTTCTTTGCAACGGATGCTTTCTTTGCAACAGATGCTTTCTTTGCAACAGATGTTTTCTTTGCAACGGGAGCTTTCTTGACAGCCGGCTTTTTTACCGCTGGTTTTGCTACTGCAGTTTCTGCAACAGGTTCTGTAACAATCTGTGGCACCACGGCCGTAACGCCTGCTGCACCCGGATGAACTGTTTCAATAACAGGAACTGATTGCTGAACTGCTTCAATTACCGGCTTTTTGACGATCGCTTCAGCGGTTGCTTTAGGCAAGTCCTTAAGTGTTTTTACTTTGCGTGTGGTTGCTGCAGGACGCACAACTGTTTTCCATCTGCGCGGGCGGGTTACACCGTAAGTGCGTCTCCATATTTTCCCTCTGCGTGTGCGGATATCTCCTTTTCCCATGATTTGTAAAGTTTAAAGTTTGGAGGGCGAATATATGAAAATACTGCTTTGTTTATTTGTCAAAAAAATAAGGCGGATTATCGTAAAAAAGAATAGTTCACATTTCCCTTGCCAAAAACTCCTTCTTCAGCAATTCAGCTTTAGGAACAGAATTTTTTAGCCATTGCAGTCGTATTTCCATCCCTTCCTGATCGGATAAATGCCAATTTACAGAGGAACTTTTGAGGCGGGATACAAGCGCATACAAAGTAACGGCTGCAGAAACGGAGATATTCAGACTTTCGGTAAATCCTACCATAGGAATTTTTACAAAAGCGTCCGCCTGCTCAAAAGCAACAGGAGTTACTCCGCGCATTTCCGTGCCAAAAAAGAGAGCGGATTTATGAGTGATGTCAAGTTCCTCAATGGAGCAATCGTTCTTATGCGGGGACGTAACAACAATTTTATAACCATTTTTTTTGAGGAGCGCAATACAGTCTGCTGTATTGTTTTCTTTTTGATTGTGCCTGTGCAGGGTTATCCATTTGGCTGATCCCAGTTCAACATCGGGGTTTGCTTCAAACTTGTTCTGGTTCTCGATCACATGCACATCCTGTACCCCAAAACAATCGCAGGAACGCAAAACAGCCGCGGCATTGTGGGGCTGGTAAATATCTTCTAAAACAACGGCAAGATGGCGGGTGCGGTGCAGCAACACCTCCTCGAAGCGTTTCAGGCGGTTCTCGGTAGCAAAACCGGAAAGATATTTTACTAGCTCTCTTGACATAATTTATGTCTTAGAAATTTGATGCAATCAGGTACTGAATTTTGCTAACCCGTTAGAAACAGCAGCGATATTGCACATCTTATAAAGCATCCTTGCACCTACGTTCCCATCCCACTGGTCCTTGCCCGGAGCAACCTCGTTCAGGTCAAAACCTATGATCTTTTTCCCGGAACGAACCACCATCTCGATCAAAAAAATCGCCTGCTCAAATTCCAATCCTCCCGGAACGGGGGTTCCGGTATTCGGACAAAGCTTCGGGTCCAGTCCGTCTATATCAAAGCTGATATAAACATGCTTTGGGAGTTCTTGTATTACGTCAGAACAAATGGTTGCCCAACTCCTGCTTCGGAACAACTGCTCTTTAAGCTGAAAATCAAAAAATGTTTTTATCCTGCCCTTTGATGCGTTGATGAAATTATTTTCTTCCTCGCACCAGTCACGTATCCCTACTTGCACTATTTTTTTTACTTGTGGAATTTTAAGCGCATTATACATGATAGAAGCGTGTGAATATTCAAAACCTTCGTATGCTTTTCGCAGATCGCAGTGTGCATCCAGCTGCAGGATTCCAAACCCATCCGGATGTTTTTCAGCCATCGCTTCCATAAAACCCAGCGGGGTGCTGTGATCGCCCCCAACGAGAGCCACAAATTTGTTTTTGTTCAAATGCTTTTGAGCTGTCTTTTTAACATAGTATTTCAAATCGGCACATCCAAAATTTAATTCCTTTCTTATCTTTTTCATCGCAGGGATTTCCAAAGAAACTCCTTTCTCCAGATTTCCGATATACTGAGAGGCCTGCCTTCTCATAACCGTATTCTTTTTCGAGATATCTTTTGAAATCTCTTCCATGGCAACCCCTATCTTCCAGGAATCTTTCACCAACGGATCGAAAAGATCCACTTGTGCCGAAGCTTCATAAATTGCTTCCGGACCTTCGGAGGCTCCTCCTTTGTAAGACACTGTTACATCCCAAGGAACGGGAATCAGCACTATCTCCGCTTCATCGGTGGTAAATGGCAGTCCGAAGATGTTTCCATCGCCAGAAGCAACACTATTGGGATTGAAGTTCTTTATTTTGTTTTGTTTGCTCATGCTGAGTGATTATTCCATCGAAATACAAATAAAAGACGAACATACGAACTACGAACCTGAGATTTTCCATCCATCAAAGGAAAAACCGCGAAGAAACTCTTCAATGTTCATTTTTTTTCTTCCTGCAAGCTGCACTTCCTGCAAACGGATGAATCCATTCTTTACAGAGATTTTTACAGCCTTCCCGCTGCCCCCTACCCGACCGATCTGGTCATCCGGACGGGCAGCGGATGATATATCCTCAATAATAACTCCAGTCTCGGAATTATGAGCAACAATTTCTTTCGCGCACTTAAATACTTTCAAAGACACTATTTCATTCTCCTTTTTTATTTCTGTCCAGGCCGCTGGGTATGGGCTTAATCCACGGACGAAATCATATACCTCTTCGGTTTTTTTCTTCCAGTTGATTCTGCAGTCCTCTTTAAATATCTTGGGAGCCAATTTTATTTTTTCATTCGGCTTGAGCAGCGAAGCCTGCTCTTCGGGTGTATAAGTGCCGGATTCAATGGCACGCACTGTTTTAAGGACGAGGTCAGCACCGTCTTTCATCAGGCGTTCATAGAGACTACCGGCATTGTCCTCTTCGCTTATGTTTTCCTTGGCACGAAAAATAATTTTTCCGGTGTCTATTTCCTCATTCAGAAAAAAAGTAGTTACCCCGCTCTCTTTCTCTCCATTAATAATCGCCCAATTAATGGGCGCTGCTCCCCGGTAATGTGGAAGCAGGGAGGCATGCAGGTTAAATGTGCCCAGCGCAGGCAGTCCCCACACCGCTTGGGGAAGCTTTCTGAATGCAACTACAATTCCAAGAGTTGGATTTAAGTCTCTCATCTGAGCAAGAAATTCTTCGCTCTTTAAATTTTCGGGCTGTAAAACGGGAAGGTTCCTGGAATGCGCGTATTCTTTCACGGCAGACAGCTTAAGATCAAGACCTCTTCCTGCCGGCTTATCGGGTGCAGTAACGATTCCAACAACATGGTAGCCATTCTTTACCAGCATATCGAGTGAAGAAACAGCAAATTCAGGAGTACCGAAGAAAATTATACGCAGCTTTTCTTCCATAGCTATTTTCGGATATGGATATCCGATACCTCAACGATCTGCCCTGCCATGCAGGCGCTCACTCCGCCTTTTTTAGCCACGTACTTGACCCAAACCGATAGTTGGTCCTGCTGAAACTCAGGAGCAAGATTAGCCGAAGGTTCAAGTCTCTTTTCATTAGCCAGGACAAGAAGATACCTGCAGGCATCCAGGTCAAAATATATTACAGTTGCCCTCACATACCCTTCTTTTTCGAAATCCCTCTTCACTTCGGTGATGGCGATGGTTTGAGCGGTTGCTTTTTTCCTGCAATGACAGGAAAAAATTAAAAAGAGAAAAATTGAAATTAGAAATGAGAAGAGAATTGCTTTTTTCATAGTTGTGAATTGGGTTGCCAAACTTACGAAAAAATGGCAAGCAATATTTGTCTTTCAAGAAATCGAAAACATCCACCGCATCGTCAGGGCTTTTGTATTTTTGAGGCATGTTCCGGCTTACATTCAAAAAAAAAGAACGGCTTACCAGCAAAAAGACGTTCGATCTCTTATTCAACAGCGGCAGGAGTTTCACTGTTGCTCCTTTCAGGCTGGTATGGATGGACCTCTCCCACAACTCCCCATCTGCGCTCCCAACTTTCGCCTTCAGGTCAGCTACTCAAAGAGAGGGAGGCAAAGGACAGGGTACTCCGGCTCCAGTCCAACTGGGAATCTCAGTCACAAAAAGGTCCTTTCCCAAAGCGGTGTACCGGAATACACTAAAAAGAAGAATTCGTGAAGCTTACAGAAAAAACAAGCATTTACTTTATGAGGTTTTACATAAAAAGAATCTTTCTATCGCATTGATGGTCATTTACATTGGAAAGGAGGAATCGCATTATCAGGAAATAGAAAAGAAAATGATTGTATCTTTACGGATGTTGACTGAGAGGATGTAATTTGATATCATTAGTATGCCTTAACAATATTTAACACAATGAACACAATTATCGGCACAGTTTTAGTTAGCTTTATCAAAGTATACAAAGTAACCATGTCGCCATTTATAGGAAACGCCTGCAGGTATCAGCCATCCTGTTCTCAATACGGAATAGAAGCATTGCAAAAACACGGTGCATTGAAAGGAAGCTGGCTGACAACAAAAAGGGTTTGTTCCTGCCACCCCTGGGGAGGGCATGGGTATGATCCGGTACCGTAGGGAAATGACGAATGAGTGAATGATAAATGACGAATTAAGAAATAAAATATATATATGAAACTCTCACAAGCAATTTTAAAGCGCATCCGGAAATGGATACTGATCATCTCCATTCCACTTGCTACTGCTCTTTCATTCGGATTTGTTGACAGCTATTTTGAACTGTCAAAAAATCTGGATGTTTTTGCCACCCTCCTGCGCGAGTTAAATACCTACTATGTGGATGATATCAAGCCGGGGGAACTGATCAAAAAAGGAATTGATGAGATGCTTAATACGCTTGACCCGTATACTGAGTTTTATGCTGAATCAGATATTGAAGATTACCGGATGATGGTAACAGGACAGTATGGCGGAATCGGCTGCCTGATCCGGCAAAAGGGAGATTATGTAATGGTGGGCGAACCTTACGAAGGATTTCCGGCTCAAAAAGCGGGGCTGATGTCAGGGGATATTATCTCTGAAATAGATGGGAAACCGATTAAGGGGAAAACCACTGCGGATGTAAGTAAATTATTAAAAGGCCAGGCAAATACGTCTGTAAAAGTTTTGGTTGAAAGAGGCGGTAACAAAAAAACCTTTGAGGTAACACTTGTAAGAGAGGAAATCAAGATTAAAAACGTGCCTTATTACGGTGTTGTAGGCGATGGAAGTGTTGGGTACATCAAACTTACAGGCTTTACAGAAAACGCGGCCAAGGAGGTAAAAACCGCTTTCCAGGAATTGAAGGGAAAAAATAATATACAATCACTGATCTTTGACCTGAGGGACAATGGTGGAGGGCTTTTGAAAGAATCTGTTGATATCGTAAATACTTTTGTCAGCAAGGACCAGGAGATAGTTCAGCAAAAAGGAAAAGTAAAAGAAATGAACCGAACCCACAAAGCGCTCTATGCCCCGGTGGATACTTCCATGCCCATTATTATTCTGACCAACAAAAACTCCGCCTCCGCTTCCGAAATAGTGAGCGGGTCTTTGCAGGATCTTGACAGAGGGGTGGTTTTGGGCCAGCGCACATTTGGAAAAGGCCTCGTACAGCAAACCATACAACTCTCCTACGGAACCCAGATGAAAGTTACTACTGCAAAATATTACACGCCCAGCGGCAGGTGCATTCAGGAACTGGATTACATCCATAAAAGTACATCCGGAAAAGCTGAACATATTCCCGATTCTCTGATACGCGAGTTCAAAACCAAGAATGGAAGAAGTGTTTATGATGGAAGCGGCATATACCCCGACATCACCCTGGAGCCAAGGCAGTACGCATTGATTACCGCAACTATTGTGGCAAAAAATTACATTTTTGATTATGCAACAAAATACCGGCTTTCTCGCGCTTCAATTCCTGCATCAAAGGATTTTGCCTTAACCGAAGATGAGTATAAAGATTTCCTTCAGTTTTTATCTGATAAAACTTACGAATACACTACAAAAAGCGAAAAATCTTTTGAAGAGTTGAAAAAAAATGCGGAGAGTGAAAAATATTTTGATAGCATGAAGGCCGAATATGATACCCTGAAATCTAAAATTGCTGCCAACAAGAAAGAGGATATTAGTAAATACAAAGCGGAAATAAAAGACCTGCTTGAAGAAGAGATCGCTTCACGATATTTCTATCAACGAGGAAGACTTGAATCTTCTTTACGTGATGATAATGAATTGAAAGAATCCATCCGTGTCATACATGACGAGCAGCTATACAAGTCTATTCTTTCCGGTAAAGGACAATACAAGGTGATAGGAAAGCCGGGAGAGACCCAGGCAAAAGCAAACACAGAGGAGGAGGAAGGAGTGATCGATGAGCCTGTCATACCGGAGTCAAAAGATAAGAAGCCTGCTGACGCTCCTAAAAAGAAAGGCGGTTAGCCCTGACTCAAATAATTACATGAATCCCCCCGATTTCACCGGGGGATTTTTATTTTTACAGATAACGGTTCTCGATCAACCATGCAAAATCCATCCCGAAAGAACTTTTTTTCTTATTCCTTTTTATTTGGCCTGTTTCTGCTTGCTGCTTCCCTCCCCTATTCCAAATTTCTAATGAGCCTGTCGGAGATCATTTTACTGCTTTCCTGGATATGCGAAGGAGGCATGAAAGAAAAACTCAGGCTTTTTATGAAAAACAAAACCGCCTTGGCTCTTAGCTCACTTTTTATTCTCCATGCCATCGGGCTGTTGTACACCGCTGATCTTAGCTACGGATTTGAGGACGTAAAAAAGAAAGTGCCGTTGATGCTGCTGCCTCTCCTTTTCTCAACATCCATCGCGCTTTCAAAGCAGCTATTTGAACGTATACTTGCTGTTTTTACATTATCTGTCATAGTATCAACAGTGATCTGCTTTTTCGTTCTTCTGGACTACGGCAACAAGCAAATTCTTCACCCGCAACAAGCATCAATATTCATTTCTCATATACGTTTTGGGCTTCTTATCAGTATGACTGTATTTATTCTTGGTTATTTCTTCATAGAAAGTAAATCGAATTCCGTTAAAATATTCTTTGCCGGACTGATCATCTGGCTGATTGTCTTTTTAATCATGATGGAGTCGGCTGCCGGGTTGGTATGCACCGCAGCCGCCTTTGCTGTTTTAATTTTCAGGCTGATCCTGATTTCCCGGGATAACAAAATAAGGGTTGCACTTCTTGTCCTTCTGATCCTGGGAGGACTGATACCCATGAAGATTTATTATTCTGCAGCTGCTGCATTTGAACCTGCACCTTCGGGAAATACAAAACTGCCGCTACTCACTGCATCAGGAAATCCATATATTCATGACACCCTGAACAATGAAGTTGAAAACGGTAATTATATCTGGAGAAATGTTTGCGAAAGCGAACTGACAGAAGCTTGGAATAAAAGAAGTCAAATGAAGTACTCCGGAAGAGATCTCAGAGGAAATGACATCAAATTCACTCTTATCCGCTTTCTTGCCTCCAAAGGACTGACTAAAGATGCAGAGGGAGTGAATACACTTTCAGAAAGGGAACTTCAGGCTATCGAAAAAGGAGTGGCGAATGTAAATTATATCGGAGTGTTTAATCCATCGGCACGCCTTCAAAAGATCATATGGGAGTTCGATGTTTACCTGAAAGGCGGAAATCCCAGCGGACATTCTGTGGTTCAGCGCCTGGAATTTTGGAAAGCTGCAGTTGGAATCATAAAAGAAAATCCATTGTTTGGAGTAGGTACCGGAGACGTTAAGAACGCATTTGAAGATCAATACGAAAAAATAAACTCCCCTCTTACAAAGGAATGGCGCTTACGCTCCCATAACCAGTTTCTTGCCATCGGAACGGCTTTCGGGTTCACGGGGATCATCCTGTTTCTATTTACCCTCTTTTATCCCCTGTTTACAGATAAAAATTTCAACAACTATCTATACCTTATGTTCTTCATCATCGGATTTCTTTCCATGATATCAGAAGACACTCTTGAAAGTCAGGCCGGAGTTACATTTTTCGCATTTTTCAACTCCTTCTTTCTGTTTCTCTACACGGATAAACAATTGTCAGAATAACAAATGCAATATTCAATCTCTGTAGTAATTCCAAACTACAACGGGAAACATTTGCTGGAGCAGTACCTGCCTTCTGTTTTGGCTGCACTGAAACAGGCCAACACCGATTATGAAATAATTATTTCCGATGATGCATCCGTTGATGATTCGGTTAGGTTTATCAACGATAATTACCCTGAGATAAAAATAATCAGCTCAGAAATTAACCGTGGATTTTCGCACACCATAAACAGCGGCATGCAGATAGCTGAAAAAACACTTGTCCTGCTTTTAAACTCAGATATAAAACTGAAGGAAAATTATTTTCAAGACCAATGGAAATATTTTCAAGATCCTGCTACATTCGGAGTGATGGGCAGCATTTGGTCGGAAGATGGTAAACGATTGATGGATGCCGCCAAATACCCCGTTTGGAAAGGGGGGCAACTGCGCACAACGATTAACTGCAAACCAAAAAATAAAAGCACTTCCCCTTGTTTTACCCTTTTCCTCTCCGGGGCAAATGCGCTTGTTGACAGAAAAAAACTGATAAAACTTCAGGGCATGGATGTTCGATACAGTCCGTATTACATGGAAGATGTAGATCTCTCCGTTAGGGCCTGGCGAATGGGTTGGAAATGTTATTATGAACCGGAGGCGGTTTGCTATCACAAACTTTCGGAAACTATTGCAAATCACAACAGCAAAAAGCAAGTGAATTATATTTCCAAAAGAAATAAGTTCATTTTGCATGATACCCATCTCGAAGGAGGGACAAGACTTCTTTGGAACATTGAAAACATACTGAACCTTCTCTTACGATGGATGGTTCTTGATCTTTCGTATTACAAATCCTTTCTTGCGTACAAAAATATTCCCGCAAATAAAAATATATTTCCGGTATCATTGAAAAAGGCCACAAATGATATCTTGGCAGCAAATAAAGATACAGAGAAGGAATTATTTTAATTCCTTCATCAAAACAGCAGCCACCTCCTGAGGTGTTACAGAGGTCAAGCAATCACAGTTCCTTCCCTTTCCGCAATTAGCACAGCTTTTCTTCGACACAAGCACCGATACATCCTTACCCAGCGGAGCCCACCTTCCGGGGTGGATGGGGCGTACCGGAGAATACATCCCAACAGCCTTCTTCCCAAGGACAGAAGCCAGATGTAAAGGCCCGGTGCTGGCGGCAACCATGGCGTCACAGTTATTAACAAAAGAGATCAGTTCATCCAGTGTAAGCCTTCCTGTCATGTTAGTAATATTTTGATCTTCAGAAAAAATATTGCCGATCAGTTCCCCTTCCTGCTTCGTTCCGGTGATAAATATTTTGAATTTATCTTTGGGAAGAATCTTGCCCAGCGCAGAAAAGTTCTGCAGCCCCCACTCCACCGTGCTCCCTCGGGATTTTGGGTGCAGAATGATATTCATGCGGTTCGGATCTATTAACGCCTTCAGCTCCGACCCAAGCGGCTTGACCTTTGTAAGATCAAAACATCTGTCTATCTCATTCAGTGAAAACTCCTTGTCAATACCCAACGGCTGAAGAAGTTTCAAATTTAATTGCGCCTCGTGCAGTTTTGAATTTTTTCTTGTGAAATTCGGAAGTTTGTTGCATGTGAACCAATGAAACAACCGATGGCTTGTTCCTATCCGAACAGGGATACCGGCTTTTTTGGCTGATACGGCAATTTGCTTATTCGGAAAAACATGGATGATGCAATCTGCTTGAAGTGATAAGAAAAATTCTATTTGCTTATGTTTATCTAACTGCGCGATTTCATCCCAGCATACGATCTCATCAATACTGGAACAACACTCTACAACAGGTTTCGTATAACTTTTTCCTAAAAAAATGGTCTTACATCCCGGGAACTTTTCTTTTAAAACATGCGCTGCCGGAAGGGTGAGAACAACATCTCCGATGCTGTCTGTACGGCTGATAATTATTGTTTTAACCTCCTGCATAATCAGCGATTGCTGTTCCAAAGAGAGTGGAGTTTCCTGTATTTTAAATAGGTAGCGTAGGCTGATATCCTGCTGATGGTAAATCCGGAAGCTCCATCTAAAAAACCGAGTTTAATGAGATAATCACGAACGAACTTTATTAATGGAGAGAACATTATTATAATAAAATTAGTTTTCTTTCCATCTTTAAAAAGTTCCCTTGAAGAAATATTTGTAAAATAATCTACC
>SCSP01000203.1 GCA_004297845.1 Bacteroidota bacterium
CAATGAATATGCGGGACCCGCACAAACATATCTCTCCCTGGTTTGAGAACGAGGAGTTCAAACTCGTTTTGACCGCATTTTCAAAATTGCAATCCGCAAAAATGATGTTAGGATTTTTTCCTCCCAATTCCAAAGAAAGTTTTTTAAACATGGGCGCTGCAATGCGTGCTATCTCCGCTCCTGTTTTTGTTCCTCCTGTAAAAGATACGGCCGAAATTTCAGGATGGGCAACAATGGCGCTTCCTGCCTTGCTGCCAAGTCCGTGCACAATATTTAAAACACCTTCAGGCAGTCCGGCTTCGATACAAATCTTGGAAAACAAATAGGCCGTCATGGGGGTAACTTCCGATGGTTTGGCAATTACTGTGCACCCTGCCGCCAGTGCCGGAGCAACTTTCCATGTGAAAAGATAGAGCGGAAAATTCCATGGAGAAATACATCCCACCACACCGATCGGTTCACGGAGCGTGTAATTGATGGCGGTACCTTCCATGGCATGTGCCTCAGAAGCAAAGTGCAGGATGCCCGTAGCATAGAACCGCAGGTTGCTGGACGCGCGGGGAATATCCACCATTTTAGCGAACCAGACCGGCTTGCCATGATCCACGGACTCTGCTTTTACCAGTTTGTCGAAATTGGTATCAATCAGCTCCGCGATCTTCATGAGGATGCGTGAACGATCTTCTTTTTTGGTGGTTGACCACTTCGGGAATGCTGCCTGTGCTGCATCCACGGCCATCTGTATATCTTTTTCATCCGAATCAGGAATGAGAGAATATACATTGCCTGTGGAGGGATTATAGTTGTCTAAGTATTTTTTGGCAGCGGGTTCTATCAGTTCCCCGTTTATGTAGTTTCTAATCTTTTGCATATTACCAAAAATACAAAAAATAAAAATTATAAGGGCTGAATGGGAATTTTGGGATACACCCCAACCGATAAGAGAGTGACTGGACACTAATCTTTTTTGTAACTTTGTCGGATGCGGAATAGAGTGATATTACATTTTCATAAATTCATTCATTAAATCAAAAACTATGACCACCGCAACAAAACCTATACATAAACTAGAGGAGCTTCACAAGAATGGCTCTCCCGATTTTCTTCCACTCAACGGAACAGATTATGTAGAATTTTATGCAGGCAACGCAAAACAGTCAGCCTATTACTACCAGGTAGCATGGGGATTCGAACTGGTTGCTTACGCAGGATTAGAAACCGGAGTGAAAGACCGCGCTTCGTATGTTCTTCAACAAGGGAAAATCCGACTTGTACTAACTACATCGTTTGACCCTAACAGCGACATTACCATGCACGTAGCCAAACACGGTGACGGAGTGAAAGTGCTTGCACTGTGGGTGGAGGATGCGGAAAAATCATTCAACGAAACCGTTAAGCGTGGGGCAAAACCTTTTTCGCCTCCGCGAACCATGAAGGATGAATTTGGAGAAGTGAAAGTCGCTTCCATTCATACCTACGGTGAAACGCTTCACACCTTTGTAGAAAGAAAGAATTATACCGGAGCTTTTCTGCCCGGATACCAACCCGCAAAGTCGTTGCTGAAAACCACGCCTGTCGGACTTAAAGTAGTTGACCACTGCGTGGGAAATGTGGAACTCGGGCAAATGAACCAATGGGTGAAATTCTATGAAGAGGTGATGGGATTCAAACTCCTTATCACGTTTGATGATAAGGACATCTCCACCGAGTTCACAGCGCTGATGAGCAAAGTGGTTAGCAATGGAAATGGCTACGTGAAATTCCCGATCAATGAGCCTGCGAAAGGGAAAAAGAGATCGCAGATAGATGAATACCTTGACTTTTACAAAAGCGGTGGCGTGCAGCACATTGCGTTGCTTACAGAAGACATTATTTCAACTGTAACGGAGCTTCGGAAACGGGGAGTGGATTTCCTGTACGTTCCAGAAACCTATTACGATGACCTGTTTGCCCGTGTTGGAAAAATTGACGAGGATATTGAGCAGATCAAACACCTGAACATCCTGGTTGACCGCGATGAAGAAGGTTATCTTCTTCAGCTCTTCACCAAACCGGTGGAAGACCGCCCCACCGTTTTTTACGAGATCATACAGCGTAAAGGAGCAAAAAGTTTTGGTAAAGGAAATTTCAAAGCATTGTTTGAAGCCATAGAAAGAGAACAGGAACAAAGAGGAACGCTGTAATCATAATTATCAGCGTCATCAGCATTCTATTATTTGCTGTTGAGTAATAACATTTTTTAAGATGGAATTAGCCGATGGTTTTGGAAATTATTTGTACATCATTTTTGCTGTAGTGTATGTGATATACAGTATTGTAAAAGCCGGTAAAAAGGTTACACAGAACCGCCCGACCATTGACAAGAAGCCCCATCCGTCTCCAACAGTACAGCCTCCAACGGCATCACCTCTGCCGGAAAATAACAGTGGAGACGAACTGAAAAAAATGCTCGAAGACCTGCTGGGAGGAGGAGCAGAAGATGAAATTCCTGAGAAGCAGATTTTAAAACCAAAGCCGCAGGTTGTTTATGAAAAACCACCTCCGGTAAAAATGCAGCCTCCTGTTCCACGGAAAGAAAAATTAGCCACGTACCAAACTCAGGCAAAACCCAAAGTAACTTCCCCCGCTCCGGCTTTTGTCGCACATCCAGAAATTGTTCAGAAAGTTTTTATGGAACGTGTTCCTGAAGAAGAATCCGGAATAGATTTCGACATTCGCCAGGCGGTCATTTATTCAGAGATATTGAAAAGGCCTCAATATTGATCCGGAGAGGATTTTATCCTTTATGTTTCTTAAACTAAAAATACTTTATGCTTTTTTCATTGTACATGGTACATTGTACGTTGTACATTCTTTCTCCCAGTCTTACAATTTCAAAAACTATTCAGCCGAACAAGGACTTCCTTTTGTGCAGGTGTACGCCATTTTTCAGGATAGCAAAGGCAATCTGTGGACAGGAGGATACGGAGGATTGAGCAAGTTTGACGGAAAAACATTTACCAATTATTCTCCCAAAAACGGTCTTGCAAATCACTGGGTAACAAGTATTGCAGAAGATAGAGAAGGAAATATCTGGGTTGGAACCATCAGCGGCATCAGCAAGCTCGAAGGAAGAAACTTTGTAACGTTCACCAAACAGCACGGACTTTCCGGAGAGTATATCAACTCACTCGCCACCGACAGGAACGGAAACCTATGGATCGCAACCACGGAGGGTATAACCATTTATGATGGAAAAATATTCACCTCTCTCACTCAAAAGAACGGCTTGAATGTCAATAATATTTCATTGATATATGCTGACAAGGGCGGAAATATCTGGATGAGCAGCGATGGGGGTGTGAGCAAAATTGTTTTCAACCAAAAAATTCCTCAGGATCAGTCTTTTGATAATTATACGGTGGTGAACGGAATCTATAACTCACCTATAACCTGTATCACGGAGGACGGAAGGGGAAATATGTGGTTCGGATCAAAGAGCGGAGCGTTGAGATTCGATGGACTGAGCAATAAATTATTTACGACTGAAAACGGACTTTCCGACAACGAAATACAGGCGCTCGCCAAAGACGAGCGCTCCGATGACATTTGGGTCGGAACGCAAAAAGGCTTAAACAAAATTTCCCCCCTCCATTTGGGGGGAGGGGAAGGAGGAGGGGTGGCAACTATTTCTTCCTATCGTGTCAGCGATGTGCAGAGCGGCAATAAGGTAGGAAAACTGTTTGTGGACGAAGAGGAAAACCTCTGGATCGGCACTCAAAATGGATTATATCGTTTTCGGGACCGATCCTTTTTGACTTTTTCTGAAAAAGACGGACTATATGCCCCGTTCATATTCCCGATATTCCGTGACAGCAAAAAAAAATTGTGGGTTGGAACTTACGATGGAGGGTTTTACCGGTATGATGGCAGAGAGTTTGAATTTTTCTCGGAGAAAGACGGGATCCTTGGAACGCAAATGTTTTCCGGAGCTGAGGATAAGGAAGGAAATATATGGATGGGAACCAATAAGGGCATTTCAATCTTTAATGGAAAGTCCTTCAAAAAATTTTCAGGGAAAAAGGACGGATTGAAAAGCGATTCGGTTACTTCAATCATTCAGGATAGAAAAGGAAGGATTTGGCTTGGCGGAAACAAAGGTGGAACAATTTATACTCCCCCCATTTCTCCCCTCTCCTTGGGTGAGGGGTCGGGGGCGAGGCGGACTGGTAAATTTAAAACCTTTTCGCTGAAATCAGCCGATGGGCAGAATTTTGATGTGTGGTATCAGTTTGAAGACAGCAAGGGATACATCTGGCTCGGAACATATCTCGGAGGATTGTTCCGTTATGATCCGAAAAAAGATATAGGCAGCGTGGAAGCTGCCATTGAAAACTTTTCTCAAAAGCTGAATTTGAAAAGCAAAACATTTCTTGCCATTGATGAAGACAGAGACGGAAATATTTACCTGGGAAGCCTTGATGGAGTACACATATATAATGGAGCATCGGGGAAAATATCCTCCATAAGCGAGAATGAAGGGCTGAGCTCAGACCTGATTTACGTAATGGCCTTTGATTCAGCCTATCAAACACTCTACATTGGCACAAATCAGGGAGTAAATAAATTTGAAGCGGATGAGTATAAAAGATCCGGAAAAATTATTTTGGAAAACTATGGTCTGGAAGAAGGCCTCAGCAGTCTGGAAACTAATTCAAACGGAATATGGAGAGATGCCGATGGAACATTCTGGTTTGGTACGGTTAACGGTCTTATTCATTTTGATCCGTATGCAATCCACATCAACCGCGTTGAATCTAAAACAAGCATTTCCAGGATCCGCATCTTCTATAATGATACTGTCCTTCCGCAGAATGCCGCACTTCCGTATTACCTAAACAACATTGCGTTCGAATATATCGGTGTTTGTTTGACCAATCCTGAAAAGGTTAAGTACAAGTTCATGCTGGAGGGGTATGATAAAAAATGGTCGCCCGAAACAAAAGAAACCTTTGCCCGCTATTCAAACCTTGCTCCCGGGGACTATGTATTCAAGATAATAAGCTGTAACAATGAAGGACTGTGGAATAAAGACCCGGTGTCCTTTGCTTTTTCTGTGCTTCCTCCTGTCTGGCGTACATGGTGGTTCAGGATTAGTATGTCGGCTGCAGCCATTATCCTGATTGTACTCTTTTCGCGTATGCGTGCCAAGTCCATCCGCAGGAAAGAAGCAGAAAAATTAAACCGTGAAATTCAGCTGGCAAACAATGAACTGAAAGCCCTGCGCGCGCAGATGGACCCCCATTTTATTTTTAATTCCCTGAGCTCAATACAGAGTTTCATCATGAGCAAGGACGAAGAATCCGCCCTGCGTTATCTGAACAAATTCGCAAAGCTGATGCGCATGATCCTTTCCAACAGCGAAAAGCCCTCGGTTACGATCCGAGAAGAGGTGGACTCTTTGAGATTATACCTGGAACTGGAGGCATTGCGATGGGAAAACAAATTCAAATTTTTTGTAAACATCGAATCTACTATTGAAGTTGATTTTCACAAGATCCCAAGCATGCTCATTCAGCCCTTTGTGGAGAACGCTATTTTGCACGGAGTAGTACCCAAAGAAGCAGGGCAGGGGAAAATTGAAGTTAATATCACACAAAACAATACTTATATACTATGTACGATCTCCGATAACGGGATTGGCAGAAAACGATCGCAGGAGATACGAGCGAGATCCGGTCATCAAAGGCACAAATCAATGGGTGTAAAGATTACAAGTGACCGGCTTGAAGTTATCAATCGTATGCAGCACTCCGACCTCAGCGTAAAAATGACCGATCTGGAAGACGATAAAGGAAATGCGTTAGGAACGAAAGTTGAAATTTTTATTCCGATAAGTTAATACGTCTTATTTGTACATTTGTTTATCATGATCAAAGCAGTCATTGTAGAAGACGAAAAAAAAAGCGCTGAACTGCTGGCTCAGCTTATCCGGAAAAATTGTCCGGATATTGAAATTCTGGGCAAAGCCGAAAATGTTAAAGAAGGGATTGACATTGTGAATAAATTACGTCCTGAACTTATTTTTCTCGATGTAATGATGCCCGATGGAAGCGGATTTGACGTTCTGGAAAAACTAAAAGACCTGAAGTTTGATATCATCTTTACTACAGCTACAGATAAGTTTGCGGTCAAAGCCATCAAATACAGCGCCCTGGATTACCTGCTTAAGCCAATTGATTCGGACGAACTGGTAATAGCGGTTAAAAAAATTATCGAACGTAACAAATCTGCTCAGGTGGGTACGAACGAAGAAAATCTCAGGTCTTTACTTGAGAATGTACGTCAAAACGAAAGCCAGTTCAGCAAGATTACGCTTCCCACAGGTCATGCCTACGAGATCGTACTTATAAAGGATATCATTCGTTGCGAAGCAAACGACAATTACACCAACGTATACCTCGCAGGGGGGAAAAAATTCATGGTTTCCGGAACCCTCAAACATTACGAGGACTTGCTTCCTGCGCAGGATTTCTCCCGGGTACACCACAGCCACCTTATTAACATGAATCACATGGTTCGCTTTGTTAAGGAAGACGGGGGTTACGCGGTGATGAGCGATGCCAGCAAAGTGGAGGTTTCCCGCAGGAAGAGGGAGGATTTTCTCAATAAGCTTTGCCCCCCTTAATCCCCCCAAAGGGGGGAAACCCGTGCGTGCAAGTCCTTCCTGAAGAACAACCGAAGGTTGCAAACACAGTTCAAGTTGTATGCTCAGGTTCTCCCCCTTTGGGGGAGTTAGAGGGGGCGACCACTTACTCAATTTATCCCGCCACTTACTAAAAAGCGTTAACACTCCCCGTGGAATGGGCGTATATTTACCCTGTGAAACAAGAACAAAGGTTCACAAGGGTTACCATGAAAAGAAAGGACATCTCCGAAACTTGCGTATGCAAAGCTCCCCTTCGGGAGGTTGGGGGGCCGTTTAAAAAATATTTGGAGTTGGCATTTATTTATTTATACATTTGCCCGCTCTTTTTACGGCCTACTAAATTACGGATCATTACTAATATACTGATGAATGCACCTGGCTGTTATCTGTACCGTGTTGTTATTAGTACATTCGTACCTATTAGTAATTTAGTAGATAAATCAGACATTCAACATTAAACTTTCATAAATATGCTAAAGAAAATCTCCGCTGCTATCTTAGTGGCAATCACTGCCGGAAACTTTGCCTTTGCACAAACAGGCACCCTCAAAGGAAAGGCGATAGATGAAACAAACGGAGAGGGGATCCCCTTTGCCAATGTTCAAATAGAACAAAAGGGCAATGCTGCTGGCAGAACGGTTGCCGATATGGACGGAAATTTCACTATTAAGCCAATTCCTCCCGGAACGTATGATGTACGGATTGCCGCAGTGGGATATCAACCCATCATTATGGCAGGCGTTATCATCGGTGGCGATAAAACTACCGAACTGGAATTGAAGATAAAGACCAGCACAGAGTTGTTGAAAGAGGTACCAATTGTTGGCTACATAGAGCCTCTTATCGATCCCGATACAAAATCGGGCGGAACCGTAACCCGCGAAGAATTTCAGGCGATACCGTCAAAAAATATCAATTCAGTCGCATCAACCACTGCAGGCGTATTCCAGCAGGATGAAGGCGGGGAGCTTAATGTGCGTGGTTCCCGTTCCGAGGGTACGGATTATTATATTGACGGTGAGAAAGTTCGTGGAACATCAGGACTTCCACAGGGGGGAATTGAGCAGATATCCGTTATTACCGGAGGCGTTCCTGCTCAATACGGAGATGCGACAGGCGGTATCATTAATATTACTACGCGTGGTGGAATTCGCTCGGATTTTTTTGGCGGAGTGGAATTAATCTCGTCCCAATTTACCGATGCTTACGGTCATAATTTTGCAGGCTTTAATTTTGGCGGCCCGCTCATGGCAAAAAAAGACAGCTCAGGAAATAAGCAGGCTAAACTCGGTTTCTTTATTTCTGGCGAAGTTTCTTCTGACAAAGACCCAGAGCCGTCAGCAACAGGAGTATATAAGGTAAAAGATGAAAAATTGCAAGAACTGGAAAAAAATCCACTGCGTCCTAATGACGTAGGCAGCGGCACATTCGTTAATACTGAGTTTCTGCACATGGAGGATATGGAACACATCAAAGCGCGGCAAAATGTTAGAAAGAACTCCTTTCGTTTAGCTGGAAAAATGGATTTCAAAGCGTCAGAAAATATCACTTTAACATTGGGAGGATCAATGGATTATGGCAATTATCACGATTTCGTTTGGGAATATGCCTTGCTCAACCCAAGCAATAATCCTCAGACCATATATAATACAATGAGAACGTACGGAAAGATTACTCACAAACTTGGCAAGCGCCAACAATCTAAGGACGACAAAACCACTTCTCTCATAAAAGATGCTTACTATACTTTGCAGGTTGGTTACACCAAATACAAAGAAACCGTGCAGGACGATACGCACAAAGACAATTTTTTTGACTATGGGTATGTGGGTAAATTTAAAACCTATAAAGTGCCGAGGTTCAGTTTAGTGTCCAATGATCTTGATCTCACTCTTGACAGCACCTATTATGCACAAACTTCATGGGCAGATACGCTGGTAACTTTTTCGGCAGGAGATCAAAACCCCAATGGCGCTAATTATACACAGCAATATTATGATTTGCTGCCGGGCAATCCGCAAAACATCAGCCAGATAGACGCAGGGTTTGGAATGCTTAACGGAAGCCGCCCCACAGAGGTTTATGGAATCTGGTATAATACGGGCCGCCAGTATAACGGGTACAGCAACACAGACGAGTCCCAGTTCCGCATTGCCGGTACTTTTTCTTCCGATATTAAGAACCACGCTATCCAGGCAGGGTTTGAGTGGGAAAAAAGAGATGACAGGTTTTGGGATGTTAATCCTGTTGGCTTGTGGAATCGTATGCGCAGTTTAGCAAACATCCACCTCTCCCAGTTAGATACCTCGAAAGAAGCTCTTTACTCCGGTCCTATTTTAGCGGGATCTACTGTTATAAACAATCCCGCCTACTCCGCCTACACCTATTCTTATCTGGCTTCAGGCGAAACTCAATTCAGCAAATCTCTCAGGAAACAATTGGGTATTGCAAACGATGTGTGGGTTGATATTGACTCTTACGACCCTAGTACCTTTTCCCTCAGTATGTTTAGCCCGGACGAATTGCTTTCAGGCAATCCCTATGGCAGAGCCCAATTTGTTTCTTATTATGGTTATAGTTATGACGGTAAAAAACTTTTGGGTAGTCAATCTCGCAGCCTTGCCTCTCTGGAAGCATACTACAAAAACAAAGATGCCAATGACAATTACACCCGCGTAATCCCGGCCTACCAGCCGCTTTATACATCCGGATATATTCAGGATAAATTTGATATTAAAGATATGAAGTTCAATATCGGGATGCGAATCGACCGTTTTGATGCCAACATGCCTGTGCAGAGGGATAAGTACCTGCTTTACGAAACATACACAGTGGGAGAAGCTACAAAGTTCAGCCATCCTTCCAATATGAGTTCTAACTTTGTGGTGTACGTAGACGATGCTAAAAATCCTACTAAAGTGGTGGGCTATCGCGATGGCGACACATGGTATAACGGGCAGGGTGTAGAGATTTCTGACCCCACTTTGATCATGAAGCAAACATCTACCGGCACCATTCATCCCTATCTTAAATATCCTAATGAAAAGAAACTACTTGATTCATCTGCTGTGGATAAAGTGTTTAAAATGTACCCTGCTCAATTTACCTTTATGCCCCGCATAGCCTTTTCCTTTCCGATATCCGACCGTGCCAACTTTTTTGCACATTATGATGTACTCAGCCAGCGACCTCCTTTTCGGCTTGGCAATGTGTACAGCCGACCTACTCTGAAGCCCGAACGCACCACCGATTATGAAGTGGGTTTTAGTCAGGTGTTGAGCGAAAGAAAAAATTCCGCGCTCACCCTTTCTGCTTTCTACCGTGAAATGCGGGATATGTTACAGTCAATTAGTGTGTATGGCGCTCATCCTGCAACTTACACCACTTATGGCAACATTGATTTTGGTACTGTGAAAGGATTTACGGTGGCTTATGACTTGCGCAGAACAAATAATGTTTCAATAAATGCTTCCTATACTCTGCAGTTTGCCGAAGGCACTGGATCTGTTGCCGACATCAACTCAGGCACTGCAAGCAACATCATCGCAGACGGTCAGCCCAATCTTCGCACCACCATGCCTCTCGACTTTGACCAGCGCCATGCTATTGTTCTGAGCACAGATTATCGTTTTGGTGAAGGAAAGGATTACAAGGGTCCTCAGGCAAAATGGGCAAAAATAATATTTGAAAATTTTGGAGGAAACATGGTTCTTCGCGCAGGAAGCGGATTGCCTTATTCCCGTCAGGCAAATTTGACCTCCGGTAATGGTAATGGTAACGGCAGCACTCAGCAGGTGATATTTGGCCAAAACTCCCGCACTTCGCTTAAAGGAAAAATCAATGGATCCAACCTGCCTTGGCAGAACCGCGTGGACCTGCGTTTTGACAAAAATATTCCCCTTATATGGAGTAAAGCCGAAGGTGAAAACAAGGAAAAATCCTCTAACTTGACTGTGTATCTGGTGGTTATGAATGTGCTTAACACTAAAAACATCATCAACCTATACCGCTTCACTGGCGACCCGGATGATGACGGCTACCTTTCTGCTCCTGAAACCCAGATATCTATTAGTGAAATGAATGATCCTGCGGCATTTACAGATTTATACGCTCTTAAAATGGCTAATCCTTCGTTTTACAGCATTCCAAGGAGGATTCGTATTGGAATAGTGTTGGATTTCTAATAAATGAAATTTGCCCTAACTCTAAAGGGAACAAAGTCCGGATGATAATAAAATAATAAAAACCAAAATGCCTCACCCCAACCCTTCTCCTCGAGGAGAGGGGCGAAGGGGAGAGGCAAAACTTAAAAATATGAAACACTTTCGCTTATTGATCGTCCCCGCATTGATTGTAGCAATCAGTGTTTGCATTCCCAACGCTATCAGCGTTGCTTATGCTTACAAAAATATCAATACTAAAATTGCACCTGCCACGCCCGTACCCATGGTTACAGCATGTTCTCAGCCCACCGGTCAAAGTGATCTGGATGTGAACAATGTCCGCACGCGTATTTTAACCGCTGGCGATTTCTGGTGGGATTATACCACTCAAGTAGCTGCGTATGAAATTCCCAAAGGCAGCGGACTGTTTTCCATTTACGCGGGATCATTGTGGATTGGCGGCTATGATGGCGCCAATCTGAAAGTGGCTGCGCAAACATACGGGCATCAGGGTTCAAAAAACGATTTTTGGCCAGGACCGCTTGATACCACCGGCAAAGCATCTGTTTTTTCTGAAACCGTGTGCTATGACTACGACCAGATTTGGAAAATTACCCGTAAGGAAGTGGAGGATTTTGTGGCTGGCGTACCGGCAACGCCTGTCATTCTTAATTGGCCCGGCAATGGTGACAAATCCAAAGGACAGGCGCAATATCTTGCCCCATTCTATGATAAAGATGCGGATGGAATATATAACCCCTCTGCGGGCGATTATCCCGGTTACGACCTTGTTGCGGGCGATGGGTATGGCGACTGCCAGGAAACAAATTGCATTCCAAATGATCAACTCTATGGCGACCAAACCCTCTTTTGGATTTTTAACGATAAAGGAAACGGAAACACGCATGACCAATCCAAAGGGGAACCTATCGGGCTTGAAATCCGTGCCCAGGCATTCGGCTTCTTTACCGATGATGAAGTAAATAATATGACCTTTTATAATTACAGGATATTCAACCGTTCTACCTATAAACTGGATACTTGCTATTTTGCAGTATGGTGCGATGCGGATCTGGGACTTGAATATAAAGATGATTATGTGGGCTGCGATGTGCAAAGAGGGCTGGGATACACCTATAACGCAGATGATTTGGATGTTGGGGGATATGAATCAAAACCTCCTGCAGTAGGAATTGATTTTTTTAGGGGACCTATAGCCGATAAAAATGATGCGAGAGATAATGACAGAGACAGTGATTCTTTGGGCGTGTGTGACAATGACAATAAAGGGAAATATGGGGTTGATGAACCCTGTGAACAATCTATCATGTCCAAGTTTGTGTATTTTACCAATAATGCGCCATCCGGAATGGGAGATCCAAATACAGCCGTTGGATATTATAATTATTTAAGTGGAAAATGGGATGACGGTATGCCTTTTACTTATGGTGGAACGGGTAAAGGCGGTACCACTAAATGCGACTTTATGTTCCCCGGCAACACGGATAAGCACGATTGGGGAACTGGAGGCAATTGCTCTACCACCCCTACTCTCCCATTTTGGGATGAATTTACCTCTGGCGCTTTACCTGATGACAGAAGAATGGTGCAGTCAGCAGGCCCATTTACCTTGATGCCAGGCGCTGTAAACGTGATTACAACAGGCGTTGTATGGGCGCAAGCCAGTGCAGGGGGGGCCAAGGCCTCGGTAAAACTTTTACAAGTGGTGGACGATAAAGCCCAGGCGCTTTTTGATAATTGCTTTAAAGTATTGGATGGACCTACTGCGCCTGATCTGACCATTCAGGAACTTGACAAGGAGCTGATCCTTTATCTTACCAACACCGATCCGAACTCTAATAATTTCAATGAAAACTACTCGGAGTTCGATCCGCTTATTTCCTTGATTGATTCTGCCGGAAATTCTTGTCCGAACCTTAATAAGAACTATACTTTTGAAGGGTATAAAATATACCAATTGAAGAATGCAACTGTTTCTGCCTCTGAGTTGGATAATCTTGATAATGCGCGTCTTATTTTCCAATGCGATTTGAAAAACGGGATCAACCGCTTGATCAACTATGAATTTGACCAGACGCTTGGAGCAGGAGTTCCTAAAGAGAAAGTGAATGGAGCCGATCAGGGACTCTCACATTCCATTAAGATTACTACAGATGCCTTTGCTACCGGATCACCCATTCTGATCAATCACAAGACTTACTATTTTATGGCGGTTGCTTACGGATATAATGAGTTTAAAAAATACCAGCAGGATGTACCGCCAAACAGTGCAAATATGTGCGATGCTGCTGCCGGGGCACTTACAGGGCAGAAGAAATCATACAAGCAGGGTAGAAAAAACCTTGTTAATTATTCTGCCATTCCACACATTTCAACCCCTTATACAGGAGGCACAGAAATGCATGCTGAATACGGAAGCGGCCCAATGATAACCCGCATTGAAGGAAACGGCAACGGAGGAATGGAACTTGAATTAACAGCTTCTACTGTATCAGCAATACTTTCAGCCGCTGACCATCGAACAAAAACCCCCACCTACGATTACGGAAAAGGACCCATAAATGTTAGAGTGGTGGATCCTCTCAATGTACCTGACGGGCAAACATTCACGCTGAAATTTGACAGTACCAACATTGGCAATTCAACCTGGAAACTGACCAATAACACCACCCTCGAAACAATTAAGTCTGATAAAACAATCATGGCAGTTAATGAACAGTTATTGTTGAAGTGGGGATTATCTATTTCCATTGTTCAAATTACAGATCCGGGTAATGCTGCATCTGTAAACAATGGGTACATTACTTCAAGTATGTCGTTTGCAGATCCAAGCAAGAACTGGTTAACGGGGCTGGCAGATAAGGATGGTCCGTATTACTCAAACTGGATTCGTTCCGGAACAATTACCGGAAGTACCGGATTTCAGAATGACCACGTAGGCATTGATGTTGATCAGATATACGAAGGAGTGGTTGGAGGAACCTGGGCGCCCTACAGATTATGCGGGGCAACCGAACTTTCTGCGGCCTTTGATCACACCAAGTATTACACCGGCCCGGGGTTCAAATTAAACTTAATGAGCCAGGCGCAAATGAAGGACCTGGCCAGCGTGGACGTGGTTATTACAAGCGATATATCCAAATGGTCGCGCGCTGTGGTGCTGGAACTTTGCGAAGACTCCGGGTTTTCAGCAAATACAGCCGGCATAGCTAAAAAAGCCAGAAAACTTGATTACAGGCGTGCTGCCTCTGTTGATAAAAACGGAAGTACTGCAACAGGTTCTGATAACAATGACTTCTCAACCGGCATGGGATGGTTCCCCGGTTATGCGATCAACCTTGAAACAGGTGAGCGCCTGAACATTGCATTTGGCGAAAATTCTGCGCTTGTAAATGAGAACGGCAATGATATGAAGTGGAATCCTACCGCGAATCAAACTGCCCAAACATATAATTTACCCTGGGATACCGTGGGCCAGCCATTCGGCAGCCCCGTGTACGGAGGCCAGCATTATATCTACGTGTTCGGACATAATAAGGATAACGATGGAACAGGCACCGCAAATACTCCGAACGATTTCCTCAATGTTCCCCGCTACGATAAATGCAAAAGGATCAGGGAAATATTGGATACGTTAAGCAGTGTTCCTGCGGATGCACAAAAGCGTGAAATTTTCCGCGAAGCAATGTGGGTAAACATTCCTCTTCTGGCAAGTTCTCACAGCTTGCTGGAATCGGATGCTACTGTCAAATTAAGAGTTGCCAAACCTTATAGATACGGATATTCTTCAGCATTTTGGACTGATGGCACTCCACCACCGGTACATAATGTTTATCCTGATACAGCTGCTACAACAGGTGGTCAGAATGGGAATTTGCCGATGTACACATTCAGTACAAATGGCATTGCAACGCACACGGGGGAAAATGAACTTGCTATTGAAGCATTGGATTTCATCCGAGTGGTTCCTAACCCGTATTACGCTTATTCCAACTATGAAACAAGTTCATTGGATAATAGGGTAAAGATCACCAATCTGCCTGAGATTTGCACAGTGTCAATTTACAACCTGAGTGGTACGCTCATACGCAAATATAAAAAGGGTGAAGCTAAGGTAAATCTTACTCCCAAAGAGGCTACCAGCTCTGCGACATGGCACGATGGTTCTATAGACTGGGACCTCAAGAATAGTGTAAATATTCCAATATCAAGCGGGGTTTACATCATTCACGTTGAAGTTCCCGGTGTGGGAGAGAAAGTGGTGAAGTGGTTTGGTGTGATGAGACCTATTGACCTTGATTCATTCTAAAATAAAAACAAGTACAATGTATCAAGTACAAAGTACAATGACAAAAACAAAAATACACAGGCATAATACTTAATACACAATACTTAATACTGCTTCTATGAAACATACAGCAAAAAACTTGTCCCGAACTGGTTTCGGGATTCTCACAGCGATCCTTGCAGGAACCATGTTCACCGGCAATGTGTTTGCAGGCAATGAAGACCGTGCCGGACAAGCAGGAGCTTCCGAACTGCTCATTAATCCTTGGGCAAGAAGTTCCGGATTCGGAAGCGCGAACATTGCAGGAGTTCGTGGCCTGGAAGGGCAGTTTCTCAATGTGGCAGGAACGGCTTTTACCAAGAAAACCGAACTGCTCTTTGCAAACACAAACTATTTAAAGGGCACCGGCATCAACATTAATTCATTTGGCTTTTCTCAGAAAGTAGGCGCTTCCGGAGTGTTGGCGCTTGGGTTCATGTCAATGAACTTTGGTGATATTGAAAAAACAACTACCGAAATGCCCGAAGGCGGGATAGGCGATTATCCGGTTAGCTTTATGAATATCGGAGTTTCGTACGCGAAAGGGTTTACCGATCATATTTTTGGAGGAATGTGCCTGCGGGTAGTTAACCAGTCAATACCCGATGCGAAGGCAGGAGGTGTCGCCTTAGATGCCGGTATTCAATATGTTGCAGGTAAACAGAACAATGTTAAGTTTGGTATCTCCCTTAAAAATGTAGGGCCGAAAATGCAATTCAGAGGAGACGGACTTTCTACTAAAGTCTCTAATGCCAACAATAATTCCTCTCAAACTCTTGATCAGCGTTCGGAAGCCTTCGAATTGCCATCACAGGTAAACATAGGAGGAGCGTACGACTATTATCTCAGCGGAGATACTGCTAACAAAACCCACCGTATTACGCTTGCCGGAGCGTTTATCTCTAATTCGTTTACCAAAGACGAGTTCAGACTCGGACTTGAATATGGCTTCAAATCATTCCTGATGTTGCGTGCAGGGTACGGTTATGAGAAGGGCATCGGCAACGAGGATGATTCGCAGGATAACTACCGCACTTCCGCCCAGAAAGGGCTTAGCGCTGGCTTTACCATAGAATTACCTCTTAGCAAGGAGAAGGGATCTACTTTCGGATTGGATTACTCCTATCGTTCCACAAAACCATTTGACGGCACTCACAGTATTGGAGTGAGAATGAGTCTGTAATCAATGGTGGGTGGTTAATGGTTAATGGTTGATGTATTTCCGTTAGCCATTAACCATTTTACATTATACATAATCAAATATTTTCCCATGTCTCAGACGTATGTTACCAAGGAAGGTCTTAAAAAATTGAATGAAGAACTTCATCAATTAAAGACGAAGGAGAGGCCTAGTATTTCGAAGCAGATAGCCGAAGCGCGCGATAAGGGCGATCTTTCCGAGAATGCTGAATACGATGCAGCCAAAGACGCACAAGGGCATTTAGAACTGAAGATCAGGAAGCTGGAAGCTATTATCAGTAATTCCAAAGTGGTGGATGGTTCCAAACTGGATAAGTCCAAGATATCCATACTTTCCAAAGTAAAGATCAAGAATACCGCAAATGGCAAAATGATGACCTACTGGATTGTGCCCGAAACGGAAGCCAATTTCAAGGAAGGCAAAATATCGGTTGATTCCCCGATTGCCAAAGGCTTGCTGGGAAAAAAGGTGAAGGACAAGGCCGATGTGGTTGTACCAGCCGGAAAGCTTACGTTCGAGATCATTGAAATAGGAATGTAATGCCAACTATATTTTCTAAAATTGTAAACGGAGACATCCCTTGTTATAAAGTAGCCGAGTCGGATAAATACCTTGCATTTCTAGATGTTTTCCCATTGGCAAAAGGGCATACATTGGTAATTCCAAAAAAGGAGACTGATTACATTTTTGATATTCCGGACGAAGAATATTCCGGACTGCAATTGTTTTCTAAAAAAGTTGCCAAAGCAATAGAGAAAGCAATTCCCTGCAAGCGCATCGGGGTAGCAGTGATTGGTCTGGAAGTACCTCACGCACACATTCACCTTATTCCTCTTCAGAATGTGAACGATATTAATTTTTCCCGCCCTAAACTTAGTTTTTCTAAAGAGGAAATGGAAGATACCGCAAAAAACATACGTTCCCATGTTACGTTTTAGCTCCTCTCCCTGAGGAGAGGGGTTGGGGTGAGGTATTCCTCCCCGGATTCTCTGCTAAAAACGCTTTCCACCCAGAGACTTTTTTATTTCCTGATTGCGAACTGTTTCGTACAGACTGCATGCCATCATGGAAGTAATGGCAAATTGCTGCTCCCAAGGCATCTGTCGAATCCAGATATTTTAGTTCAGTGAAATCAAAAGCCTTCCGCTCCGGCTCTCTCCCCTTTGGGGAGAGCGGGGAGCGGGGTGGGAGGGACACTATTTTCTGAAGCATAGCCGCTACCTGCTCTTTGGTTGCGTTTCCATTCCCGGTAACAGACTGCTTGATCTTTTTCGGGGAATATTCAAAAATTGGGACACCCCTGACCAGCGCTGCGGCAATAGCAATCCCCTGAGCCCTTCCCAGTTTAAGCATGGATTGTACATTTTTTCCAAAGAAGGGAGCTTCAATGGAAAGTTCATCAGGTTTGAACTGTTCCAGCAGATCAATGGTACTCTCAAAGATCCTTTTCATTTTCAAGGGTTGGTCTTTCAGTTTTTCCATAGAAATTATTCCTGCTCCCAACAACCTGATGTCATTGCCAATAATATGAATGGCGCCATACCCCATGATGTTGGTGCCGGGGTCAATGCCTAATATGATCTTGTCCTGTCTCATTTGAATATCTTTGTCCGATGCAAGACGGACTCCGTACTTTTGTCAGATCAAAGGTAAGATTGAAAAAAGAAAATAATCTGTGAGCTTGTTTTACTTACTAACATCTGTTATTTCCGCAGCTTATGTGGCGCTTATGCTTTCCTATTTATATGGATGGAATAAAACGGGTAATTGGCTGCTCAAACCAGGAACCGGAAACCAGGAATCTGCAACACGCGTAAGCATTATCATTCCTGCACGCAACGAAGAGCACACTATTTTGAATTGTCTTTCTTCTATTTACAAGCAAGTATTTCCATTAACCGGATTTGAAGTTATCGTGATGGATGATCATTCTACAGATGACACCAAGGAGAAGATCCAATTGCAGCGCCATGAGAACCTGAAACTGATATCTCTTTCTAAAGACAAAACAGGTAAGAAACATGCCATCAGCGAAGGAATAAAGCAGGCCTCCGGCACTCTTATCATAACCACAGATGCAGATTGTGAAATGGGAGAGAACTGGCTTTCATCCATCGTTTCATTTTATGAAGAGAGAAAGCCGAAGATGATTGTTGCCCCGGTTCTTCTTATAGGTGAAAACAGCTTTCAGGAGAAAATTCAAGGTCTGGAAATGACCGCTCTGACAGCCTGTGCCTGTGCTTCTATCAATTTCAATCTCCCCATTCTTTGCAGCGGAGCCAATCTTGCATACGAAAAGAGCGCGTTTCTTTCCGTGAACGGTTTTGAAGGGGTTGATAAAATCGCCACAGGAGATGATATTTTTCTGATGCTGAAGGTGCACAATAAATTTCCTAAACAGATTGCCTATTTAAGGTCTAAGGAAGCGCGTGTGTTTACCAACCCCGCAAGATCAACATCAGAGGCGTTCTGGCAGCGGAAAAGATGGGCGTCAAAAACTTTTTCCTACGGATTTAACCACATAACGGGAATTGCCATACTCATTTTTTTGGCAAATTTTTTAATACTTTTTTCCGGAATTATGTCCGCCATAAGTCTTAAATTTGTCTTCGTACCTGCAATATGCATTTCGGCAAAATTTTTAGTTGATTTTATGCTTCTATATGCTGCCTCTTCGTATTTCAAAAAAGAATTTAATCCATTTGTTTTTGCGGCAGCTTCTGTTTTTTACCCTGTTTATGTAATGCTGGTAGGGTTTATTTCACCATTCAGTAATTATTCATGGAAGGGACGAAGATACTGAACATGTCTAAGAACAAAAAACATCCCTCTTATTCATTCTCTGCGATGATGTGGCACCGCTTGAAGAGAAATAACGCAGCCTTGTTCGGGATGGGTGTTATTGGCTTCTCGGTTATCATTGCTTCGTTGGGATATAATATTACTCCTGATTCTACCCCGAACGGTAACCTGCAATTTCCGGAATTAAACATCAAGAAGCCGGGATTTGAAATGCGTTTTTTGAAAGTGAGAAAAAATGAAGAGAGCAACGAAAAAGGAATTTTAACAAGACTGAAGGAGGGCCAGGCCAACAATTACCGGATGATTCCCGTCTATGATTATTTTTTTGAAGAGAACGACATTGTGGTGGAACAATACACAGGGGCGCTGCCAAACAACGGACCTGAGATACGCTTCAATCTTGCCGATGTGCTTTACCCGATAGATTTCAATAAACCGTTCCGCAGTTACCCGAATCGCGGGATCATGGAATTTTTTGCAGTGGGCGATTCTTCTATCATCAGCCTTCCGATAGAATCTCTCCGCAAACGGGTGGAAGAAGAAAGTATAGTGGAACAAACATACTGGTTGGGCACAGATAGGTTGGGGAGAGACTTGCTCAGCCGCTTAATGTTGGGCACCAGGGTTTCGCTTACTGTAGGACTGGTTTCAGTACTTATATCCCTTGTGATTGGTGTTGCTATTGGAGCCGTAGGAGGGTTTTTCAGGGGGTGGGTGGATAACCTCATCATGTGGCTTATCAATGTGGTATGGTCCATCCCCACGCTTCTTTTGGTAATTGCAATCACATTAGTTCTCGGAAAAGGGCTCGTTCAGGTGTTCATCGCAGTAGGACTTACCATGTGGGTGGATGTGGCGCGTGTGGTACGTGGGCAAACCATGGGCTTGCGTGAGCAGGAGTTCATTGAAGCGGGCAGAGCGCTGGGCTATACAAACACACGTTTAATCTTCCGTCATGTGCTCCCAAATATTTTAGGACCTGTAATTGTTATCTGTGCCGATAATTTCGCTAATGCAATTCTTATTGAAGCCGGCTTAAGTTTTCTGGGGTTGGGTGCACAGCCCCCCACGCCCTCCTGGGGAGCCATGATCAGCGAGCATCGCCCTTATATTACCACGGACGCTGCCTACCTGGCTATTATTCCCGGTCTTGCCATTATGCTCATGGTGCTTGCGTTTGTCATCCTTGGCAACGCTCTGCGTGATGCTATTGACGTTAAAGCCCCCGGAAAAGAACAGGTGTTGGGATATTAAAAAGGTATCGCATATTTTTGCTTTTGTATTTTTAAATCATACATTCGTTGAATGCATTTTTATTTAACTTTTGATTTTTTTCCTGTTTTTCGCGTTAGCACAAGATCGTTCCGGATTTTTCTATCTCTCCTATGAAAATATATTTACGAAGTATATTTTGGGGTGTCCCGTGCATATATTTACAGGGTGGTTTATATGCAAGAAGAAGAAAAATACAAGTTACTTGTGGTAAAAATTGATTATTTTCGCATATCAAATAAATCAGAGGACTGCGCTTAATCCAATAAATAAAAACATCTATGAAATCCGGATTTTCTTTATTGATTCTTGTTCCCTGTTTCTCATTTTCACAGGGAGCTTTGACATCAAAAATGAATATTCCGGAATATAAAAGCAACAACCCTTTCAGGACAAATGTGTTTGTTGAAAATTCGGGGCAATTTAACGGATGGGCAGGAATAAACCATGAAGAGATCCTGTTTGCCGTTAATAATGGCAATAAGGTGTTTTTCACCAATGGAAGTTTGATCTTCAGGACAGATAAATTGGAGAAAAAGGAGGATGCGGAAGAAAATTATATGCGGGAAAATGATAAGGATATGAACGAAGAAGCAAAGGAGGAAATACAGAGAAAAAAATATAAGATGAAAAATTATTATGTGAATATGAAATGGGCAGGAAGTAATAAAGATGCGGTTGCGGAAGGAAAAGACAAAGTGAATGGATATTATACTTATGGAGAGAAGGGGTATGAAAAAATCCGGGCGAATGGGTATGGCCAGTTGATATGCAGGAACTTGTATCAGGGCGTAGATGTGGAGTATAAGGTGCCATCTTCGGACAGTAATGGCATCAAATATAAAATCATCATACATCCGGGCGGAGATTATAAATCGGTAAAAATGCAATACAGCGGAGACATAAAGGACATTCGTTTGGACCACAGCGGAAATATAGTTATTGAGAGCATGGGGGGGAGGATGATAGACCATTCTCCAAGCGCTTTTTATGCAGAAACCGGGAAACCTGTTGAGGTAAAATTTGCAAAAGACAAGAACGACTGTTTGTATTTTGATTTTCCCGGAGGATTGGAAAGTGACCAAACAATTATTATTGACCCGTGGATTGTAATTCCAAATACCCTGACAAACAATAACCGCGCCTACGATGTGGATTTTGATGATTATGGGAATGTGTACATCTTCGGAGGGTCTTATCCTTACAAACTATCCAAGTATGATGGAAGTGGCATTTTATTATGGACATACACTATTCCTCTTAATTTTTCCGGTTATGGATGGAATTTGTATTCCGAGTTTGCATTGATTCGCAAAAGCGGATCTGTTTTTATTGGAGAAGGAGTTGGAGTTCCCTCTGTAGTTAAAATTAATTCATCCGGAGGGCAGGTGTTTCTGGCGACCATCTACAGCAGTAATAATGAGATATGGGAGATGTTCTACAATCCCTGCAATGGAAAAATGTTTGGATTCGGAGGAGGAAATACCGGGATGCCAGAAAATTTATACCTCTTCAATGATACCAATGTTAATGACACGAACCTGGCTCCGGTAACTATGATTAATTTTAATAACGGAGCCGGGGGGCTCAATGATGTTGCGGACGCTATAATTGATGTTAACGGTGATTTTTATGGATTAATTGCATCAAATAACAGCGCCAATCTGTCAAATTATCTGCACAAAAGTTTGCAAAGCAATGGATACTACCCCCCTACAGGGTTTAGTGTTTCCTCCGGATATAATTTTAAGGAAATATGCGCGAATGGAATATTTGCAGGAGGATCCTGTGTCAACGGAGGTAACACGTCAAACCGGGCAAATGCCCTGTCGCTTAATGTAAATTATCTTTTCGGTTATGACGGCAAAACCGTGAAGGCATGGGATAAGACAAATGGGAACCTGTTGGGATCAATAGTGGTTAATGCCGGATATACAGATGGGAAAGACAGAACTCACGAAGGCATTGCTGCGGATGATTGTAATAACATTGTTGTGGGGGGATATCAGGCCATTCATGCATATTCTTTTAATGGAGCCACTTTCACATCTCTGGGAAATATTACAACCAATGTTCCCAATGAAGTTTATGATTTAATGCTGGATGAAGGGAGAGGTATGCTGTATGCCTCCGGCAATGGTTTTCTTTCCGCCATATCAGTACCACTGTGTAATAGTTTTAGCGTAACACCTGCCGTCAACTCTGCCTGCTCCGGAATAGGAAGCGCCACCGTAACTCCTGCGGGAGGTATTCCTCCCTATACCTATCAATGGAGCAATGGCGCCACTACCAGCGCTGTATCCAATTTAAGCCCGGGTACCTATACAGTAATTATCTGGGATGGTTCCTGCATTAAGAAAACGGCAATAGGCACTGTAGTCATTACCGGAGGAGGATTATCTCTCACTCCCGCTGTTGTTTCCGCTGCCTGTTACGGAAACAATAATGGAACTGCGACAATTACAGCATCCACCGGAACAGCGCCTTATACATATTTCTGGAATACCTCGCCTCCTCAGACCACGCAAACAGCCACCGGACTTTCCGCAGGAACTTATTCTGTTGTGGTCACCGATGCCAACGGATGCACGGCAGCACAAACCGTTTCCGTTACTAACCAGCCCCAGGTTGCCGCGGTTATTTCATCCGATCCGGGGTCCACCGTTTGCGTAGGACAAAATGTGTTTATCTCTGCATCAGGCGGCATAACCTATTCATGGAACACAGGCGCCACCACCGCATACATAGTGGCTACTCCCAGCGTCACCACCACCTATTCCGTAACGGTAACCGATGCTTCCGGATGCACCGGCACGGGGACTCTTACGGTTCCGGTGAATCCTGGCTGCACCGCGACCGGAATATCCCAGACTAATACGGACGCGTTTCAAGTGGAGATATGGCCCAGTCTTTCAAACGGAATATTTAATGTTCAATGGCTATGGGCTTCCACCCCTTCGGGGATGGCTAATGGCAATACATCAACCATGGAGGTTTACAATGTAATGGGAGAAAAGATTTATACATCTGTTGATTTTCAAATTAACCGATCTTCTCCGCAAGGAGTCCTTGGGACAAGTTTTCAAATTGATTTGAGTGAACAGCCCGGTGGAGTTTATTTTCTGAAACTGAAAACAGGCGATGCCATAATCAATAAAAAGATTATTATCCAAAAATAATTTGTATGAAAAACATATTCCTATAGCAACTGTAAAACGCATGAACACTCATTCCGGAATTTCGTGAAATGCTTTTACCGTTTCTTCGCCCGAAATATTATCCAGTAAACCCATTATACCGATACCGTGGTGGGGATAGTTTTTTTCTTTTTGCTCACCGCCTTTTGGTCTTCTGCCAAAAACCAGGCGGTAATTGCTTCTTTAATGTTTTCTATAACTTCTTTCTCGTCTTTTCCCTGCGATACGCAACCGGGCAATGCGGGACATTCGGCAACTAATCATCCGTCTTCCGATTTTTCTATGCTGATATGGAAAACCATTATGTATTTTTTTTATTCTTTAGGACCGGGGCATCGCTCTCTCCCTCATCCGCTATAAGACGCCCGCCTGCCATCCATTTTTATTAAATGAAGTCGGGGGGCAGGGATTCCGCCTTTTGGCGGACTACCTCCGCAAAGGATCGGTTCTCTATTTTGCTGTCTAACCAACTTACATAATCAAAAAAATCAAAAACATTTTTTTCGTACATATCTTTTGCAAGCGGAGCAATTTCCTTTTTAAGTTTTTGAAATGCCTGTATCAACTCTTTTTGTCCTGAACTTGTTTCAGGATTGGTTTTCGGAAGTTCATTACGGAGAAAATCAATAATTACAGTTTCAAATTTATGCAGTTGTTCTTTTTTCTTCAGATAGTGATAAAAGGATTGAATAAGGGGAATAACTAAATCCATATTGCCGGCTTCATAATGAACAATAATATAAAATAAGCGGAGAAAACTCTCAAAATCAGGTCGGACGCTTAATGAAAACTCATTCCTTATCCGGTTAAGCCAGTGAATGCAGTTTTTGTATTGCCCATCGCCAAAATAAGATAAGGCAATGGTTTGAAACAACATAGCCTTTTCGAAATCATTTATGGAATGTTCGTGCGCCCCAAGTTGTTTGTTAATTTCAACCACCGAGGATACCGCGATGGGAAACTGCCCTGTAACATTATAGTAGTTAAGGCGGTTGATGGCGGTAAAGAAAAAAAGCCTTGTTTTTTCATCCGATGATTTTACCAAAGAGGTAAGCGATTCAAATTCTTTGAGATAGAAAGGAATCTCGTTATACTTTTTATTCAACGTGCAGGTATCAAGCATGTTATTCAGATGCCCTATAAACGAAGAAACAGCCTGCCTGATTTTTTGGGGATGTTTTTTGAAATGGGCGATAATATTTTTTGTTGACAGGTAAAGCCCTCTTTTATCATTTATTATTCTGCAATAAAAACCATGCGTAGCATGGAAACGAAGTTTTGCTTCAAATGTTTTTGCCTTATTTTCATTCAAAAGAAACGGGCTGCGCATTATTTTTTTGATCCGATAGCTATCGGATTTCCTGAGATGCTTTATGTTTCGCGTAGTGCCGTGCAGGTAATGATGGGCGCCTATCTGAAAGTAATTGTTGCGGTACACTATTGTGTTTTGCAGCAAGGACAGTTCATCCGCTTCTTCACGAAGGATTTTTTGAATCCATGATATGTCTGAATTTTTTATCGCAAGATTCATTTCCGAATGGCGGAATAGTTCCATCAGGGCGTAATGCATTTCATGCTCTCTGGCAATCTGCTTTGCCTTTACGATGACTTTATGCGATTGCCCGAAAAGCTCTTTTTCATACAATATTTCAGCGTTATGCAGCATAGCCCTTACTTCTGAATGAACACTGTGATGATAGTCCCTGAGTGAATTAAGTATTTGGCAGTACAGGCGGTTCTTTGCCACTGAGAATTGCCTGACAAAAGCATGATTCACAAAATGATTGATTAGTTTCTTTTCATCGTAATGCTTCTGCCGGTTAATCGCATCAAACAATGCCAGGTAATTGTTTTGCTCTCCCAGCACATGAAAAGAAGCATATCGCTTGAAATACATCTTTTCATGCATGGTAAGCGATTTTATCAATTGAAACAAATCTTCTGTTGCCTTCACTGAGTAGTAATAATAATTTGGATTACAAAGGTAGAAAATAATAGCGGTTATTGATTCTTTTTGATTTTTATAGGATATAATACAGAATTTGGCATAAAAATCGCCTCCCTTCTGATGACTTAGAAGATTTTATAGACAATCAAACATGTAAGAATAAAAAGATATTGATTTGCATAACAGGGCCGTTCTGCCGACATTTACTCCTGTCTTTTAGTTATCTAATCATTAAACCAACTAACATTATTAAAATCGACACTATGAAAAAGCAAACCAAAAGTCCATGCCAGCTTTCCAAAATGGAAGGAAGCAAAACAATATCAATGGCAGTTTTCGCATTGCTTGCATTTTTTCTTATCGCTCCATCGCTCCTGCAAATCCTTCCTATTGGAAAGGATTTAGGATGGGCTTCTTGTGTAGCGCAAGGCAATTGGGCACAAAAAGCAGATTTTGCCGGAATAAATCGACATAATGCGGTTGGTTTTTCCATCGGACAGAAAGGATATATAGGAACAGGCAGACCATATAATATTATGCCGGCTTACAATGATTTCTGGGAATGGGATAAAGCAACGAATGTTTGGACACAGAAAGCAGATTTTGCCGGAGCCGCAAGGGCCTATGCTGTTGGTTTTTCAATTGGAACCAAAGGATATATAGGAACAGGATGGGATGGGGTGTTCGGTAGTTATTATCAGGATTTCTGGGAATGGAATCAGGCAACAAACACCTGGATACAGAGAGCAAACTTTCCCCCCGGTGCAAGATATGATGCAGTTGGCTTTTCCATGGGTACGAAAGGGTATATAGGAACGGGATATCTTCCTTATGCTGCGTACCAGGATTTTTGGGAATGGAATCAGGCAACAAATACCTGGATCCAGAAAGCAAATTTTGCCGGAGGGGATAGAAAAAGGGCGGTTGGCTTTTCCATAGGCGCCAAAGGATATATAGGAACGGGAGCTGATGATTTAGCTCTTATTTCATCCTTTAAGAAGGATTTCTGGGAATGGGACCCGGCAAGCAATGTCTGGACACAGAAAGCGGATTTTCCCGGAACGGCAAGAGAGGATGCAGTGGGATTTTCCATGCTTACTACGTATGGTGCCGGTGGTTTTATCGGAACAGGTTCAGATCTGAACAACACTTCTCTCAAGGATTTCTGGGAATGGAATCCGGGCACTAATACCTGGACACAAAGGGCGAGTTTTGGTGCTGGACCAAGAAAATGGGCGGTGGGTTTTTCCATTGACAGCATGGGGTATATAGGCACCGGAGGCGAGCATTTGCCCAACAATAACAAGATTATTTATGATGATTTTTGGGAATACTGTCCCAACTGCCCTCCTCCCTGCGTTCTTACAGCGGCTGTTTCAAATCCGGGTACTGTTTGTATCGGCAATAACGCTTCTATTTCCGCTTCGGGTGGCACCAATTATTCATGGAGCACAGGCGCTACTTCTGCTACTATAACAGTCAATCAAAGTGTTGTTACTACTTACACGGTAATAGTGTCGGATGCCAATGGATGCAGTGATACAGTTACTGTTACTGTTCCGGTGAAAAATTGCTGTGCTGCCACCGCAGTTATTTCCTCCGATCCAAGCAGCACGGTTTGTGTAGGCCAACAGGTTTTTATCTCCGCTTCGGGCGGCACAACCTATTCATGGAACACAGGAGTTACTACTGCTAATATAGTAGCTGCTCCCAGCATTACCACTACGTATTCCGTAGCTATAACCGATGCTGCGGGATGTACCGGCATAGGTACTCTTACTGTTCCGGTGGATCCTAACTGCAGCGCCACTGGCATAGCTCCTCTTAATACAGATGCGTTGCAAATAGATATATGGCCTAATCCTTCTAACGGAGAATTTAGGATTGGGGATTTAGGATTAGGGATTTATAACTTGGATTTGTATAATGTGTTTGGAGAAAAAGTGCATTCCGGTAAAATCCTGAATCCCGAATCCCAAATCCTTAATCT
>SCSP01000204.1 GCA_004297845.1 Bacteroidota bacterium
GCTTCCAGCAGGATTTTTTCCTGGAACGGATCTCCTACCTGAACAGAGGGCAGGTCATCCGCAGAATTTTCCGTAAGATCTTTGGAAGCAAAAGCCGCTCCGTGAATTCCATCTTTTCCGGTGGCAGAACCAACGATATAAACAGAGTTTCCCTTTCCGTAAGAAGTAGCGGAAACAGTCTCGCCTACTTTTACGATCCCCGCGCTCATTGCGTTCACCAACGGATTCACATTATAACATTCATCAAAATAAACTTCACCGCCAACGGTGGGTATTCCAAACGCGTTGCCGTAATCACCGATGCCCTTCACTACGCCTTTCACTAACCATTTTGTTTTATCTGATTTTAAATCACCGAAGCGAAGAGAATTTAATTGCGCTATCGGACGCGCTCCCATCGTAAAAATATCGCGGTTGATCCCTCCTACTCCCGTTGCTGCACCTTGATATGGTTCGATCGCGGAAGGATGATTGTGCGATTCTATTTTGAACGCGCAGGCAAGTCCTTCTCCAATATCCACCAGCCCGGCATTTTCCTCTCCTGCTTTTGCTAAAATATTTTTTCCTTCTTTTGGAAGTGTTTTCAGCCACTTGATCGAATTTTTATACGAGCAATGTTCGCTCCACATCACTGAGTAAATACTGATCTCTGTAAAGTTGGGAGTGCGTCCGAGAACTTGTTTTATTTTTTCAAATTCTTCGGGGAGCAAACCGAGCTGCTTGGCGGTTTTAACCGTTATCGGTATTTCCTTTTCCTGCGACAGTGTAGGCATAAAATGGGTGTGTAATAACGAGCGTTTCCGAAAAAAAATCCTTTGGGACAAATATAAAATTTTGAGGAATGATTCTTCACACTAATTACTAACATTTAAATCCGGACTCCGGATAACCAAAATACCGCTTAGTATTTATGCAGCGGGCAAGACCTTCCCCTTCACTTCTCCAAACCCAACTCTCACTCCATCTTTCTCAGCAAATCCTTTCATGATAACGGTATCGTTGTCGTTGATAAATTTTCTTTCGGTGCCATCGCTCATTTTAATTGGCTTTGTTCCTTTCCATGTGAGTTCAAGCATAGAGCCAAAAGAATCCGGAGTGGCACCGCTGATGGTGCCGGAGGCCATCATATCGCCAGTGCGGATGTTGCATCCGTTCACGGTGTGATGCGCTAGCTGCTGAGCCATGTTCCAGTACATATATTTGAAATTAGATCGGGAAACAACAGTAGTGCCAAGTTTCAGATTCAAGGTTTCAGGTTGAATACAAACTTCCAAATTGATATCGTAGTTTTTATTTCCGGAATATTGTAGGTACGGAAGCACTTCCGGATCTTGTTTGGGTCCGGCAACACGGAAAGGTTCCAGTGCATCCATAGTTACCACCCAAGGAGAAACAGAGGAGCAGAAATTTTTTCCTAGGAAAGGACCCAGCGGAACATATTCCCATGCCTGTATATCGCGTGCGCTCCAGTCGTTGAAGAGGCACATTCCGAAAATATAATCTTCTGCGTCTTTTGTACTTACGCTCTCCCCAAGTTTTGTTCCTTTTCCTATGATGAAAGCCATTTCCAGTTCAAAGTCTAATTGTTTTGTTGGCCCAAAAGCAACCGGGCTGTCCGGCTGTTTCTCCTCCCCTTGAGGAACAACCGCAGGTTGGGAGCGCAGCTCGGGGGTGGGGGTTTGCCCTTTCGGTCTGTGAAAATCTGTTCCGGAAACTACAATGGATGATGCTCGACCATGATAACCAACAGGCAAGTGTTTCCAGTTCGGTAAAAGCGCGTTGGCCGGATCCCGGAACATGGTGCCCACATTTCTTGCGTGCTCCATGCTGGAGTAAAAGTCGGTGTAATCGCCAATTTCAACAGGCAGGTGCATCTGCACATCTTTCATCTTATGCAGTACTTTCTTCCGGGCCATTTCATTATCCCTCAGTTCAGGATTTCTCTCTTCCAATAATTTTGAAATTCTTGTGCGAACAGCGCCCGTAGTTTTTTTACCTAAAGAAATAAAATCGTTCAAGGAAGATTTTGCGAAAACATTGGTATCAAATTTCAGCGCGTTGAATACGCCCGTTTTTTTAAGTTCAAGAAGATCCAGCACCTGATCTCCGATAGCCACTCCCACACGGGGTAACGGCCCCCTCCCGGCCTCCCCCGAAGGGGGAGGAGTGAAGATGCCAAATGGAAGATTTTGAATGGGAAAATCGCTGCTGGGATCAACAGGAATCCATGATTTCAGTGTAGGCTTCATAGGCATTGACGAATTAATGCGAATGTACGAATATGGGAAAAATAGGTCTTAAAAAGTTCCCTCTCCTTCGGGGAAGGGTTAGGGTGGGAGCACTACCGGCTGTAATTCGGTGCCTCGCTGGTAATCGTAATATCGTGCGGATGGCTTTCGCGGATACCGGAGGAGGTTACACGTACAAATTTCGCTTCTTGAAGATCAGCCATTGTTTTTGCTCCGCAATAACCCATTCCTGCACGCAGGCCGCCAATGATCTGATATATCACTTCTGTTAGTCCGCCTTTATACGAAACTCTTCCTGTTATTCCTTCCGGAACAAGTTTAGCAAGATCATCTTCTCCTTCCTGAAAATACCGGTCTTTGCTTCCCTTCTGCATGGCTTCGAGAGAACCCATGCCCCTGTATGTTTTAAATTTTCTGCCTTCGAGTATAACGGTTTCTCCCGGGGACTCCTCCACTCCTGCAAACATGGATCCCATCATTACACAGGAGGCTCCTGCGGCCAATGCTTTTACAACATCCCCTGTGTAACGGATTCCTCCATCAGCAATTACCCCGATCTTTCCTTTGACTGCATTTGCTACATCATGAATGGCAGTAAGTTGAGGAACCCCAACACCTGCGATCACACGAGTAGTGCAAATTGCTCCAGGTCCAATGCCTACTTTTACCGCGTCCACTCCCGCCTTCATGAGTGCAAGAGCCGCATCAGCAGTTGCGATATTTCCGGCAATCACTTGCAACTCGGGGAACTGTGACTTTATTTTTTTAACGGTATCCATAACTCCTTTGGAATGTCCGTGAGCAGTATCCACCACCACCGCATCCACTCCGGCTTTCACCAAGGCCTCCACTCGTGCCATTGCTTCTGCATTGGCTCCTACGGCAGCGGCAACACGCAATCTGCCAAGTTCATCTTTTGTGGAGTTGGGGCGGGACTTCACTTTCATAATGTCTTTAAACGTGATTAATCCCACTAATTTATTATGTGCGTCTGTAATAGGAAGTTTTTCGATTTTATTTTCACGCAGGATGATCTCGGCTTTTTTCAGGTCTGTTCCCGTTCTGGCGGTGATGAGATTCCCTTTGCTCATTACTTCAACGATCGGGCGTGTCATTTCCTTTTCAAATCGAAGGTCTCTGTTGGTTACGATCCCTGTCAGGTCTTTATTTTTTTTAATGATAGGAATCCCTCCGATCTTATTTTCTTTCATCAGCGTAAGCGCGTCCTGCACCGTTGCGGTTTCACTCAGTGTGACAGGATCCATGATCATGCCGCTTTCAGAACGTTTTACTTTCCGAACTTGTTCTGCCTGTTCGGCAACGCTCATATTCTTATGAATAACTCCGATGCCGCCTTCCTGTGCGATGGTAATCGCTAATTGAGATTCTGTTACCGTATCCATAGCTGCGGACACGACCGGAACTTTTAGTTTTATTTTTTTTGTGAAGTATGAGGAAGTATCGGTTTCTTTCGGAAGAATCTCGGAGTAGGCAGGCACAAGAAGAACATCATCGTATGTTAACCCTTCCTTGCTGAATCTATTGCCTGCGTTTGACATATATTAAAAGAATATATGCACGCAAAGATAGCAAAAAAGACCGCCCCCAACCCCTATGGGACAGGGTTGTTGAATTCTAAATTTTCAGTTCCATTAAGCTCTGAATATTCACGCTGTGTTTGTACAGGCGCTGGCGGACATGCTGTATCTCATTTCTGCGTAGAATATTCAGAGCAAGACT
>SCSP01000205.1 GCA_004297845.1 Bacteroidota bacterium
TCTTGCTCTGAATATTCTACGCAGAAATGAGATACAGCATGTCCGCCAGCGCCTGTACAAACACAGCGTGAATATTCAGAGCTTAATGGAACTGAAAATTTAGAATTCAACAACCCTGATCCCTGTACATTCCGAACTGGGCAAGGCACCATCCGTATAACAAGACACGCTCTTTGGGCTTTAGCCACTTGATGGCTTTCACTAATTCCTTCCGAAAAAGTGTTTTATCGAAGCTAACCCGCTGTAGAATCAGCTGGGACATTTCATACATTTTGTTCATGATACCTTGAGTTTCGGAAGCGAATGTAATCCATAATTATTATAAAACAGTACATAAAAAATGTTTTAACCCTAAATCGCTGAAAACAATGTCTTTAAAAATCTATTGGTTGATAAATGTCCTCACTAAAAGGCGGGTATAGGATTTATTCTACTTCTCGCTGAGAGAGGTAAACTTAACCACTGCTTAAGGGTATGATTTAGCGATGGCTCTATATATTTTTTGTATGTTTGTGAAGCATCAGAAACCAATATATGCAGGGTACAGCACTCGATTATCTTCCTATCGTAATCACCTTTCTGGTAGCCGCTGGTTTTGTAGGCGCCACCATGTTTGTGACTCACTTATTGGGTCCCAAAAGAAAATCCAAAATTAAAAATGATAGTTTTGAGTGCGGCATTGAGTCTCAAGGCAATGCCCGCCTACCATTTTCGATAAAGTATTTTCTGGTGGCGATCTTATTTGTTCTGTTTGATGTAGAGGTAATATTCATGTACCCTTGGGCTGTGAATTTTAAGGAACTGGGCATTACCGGATTTATAGAAATGGGATTGTTCGTCTCGTTTTTCATGGTGGGGTTTTATTACATTATGAAAAAGGGAGCGTTGAAGTGGGAATAAGCACCCCCATCCCTATCTCCCCCTCAAGGGAAAGGAGGAACACATGAAATAGAAGTAGAAGAAGTAGAATATGAGTGAAATAATTACACCAAAAATAAATATAGTCGAGGCACCGGATGGGCATCAGCAGCCGGGATTCTTTGCGACTTCTTTGGAGAAAGCCGTTGGATTAGCACGGAAAAATTCCATCTGGCCGTTACCCTTTGCTACTTCCTGCTGCGGAATCGAGTTCATGGCTTTAATGGCTTCGCATTATGATTTGGGAAGATTTGGAAGTGAACGACTTTCATTTTCTCCACGCCAGGCAGATCTTTTAATGGTAATGGGAACCATCGCAAAAAAAATGGGACCAATCGTGCGTCAGATATATGAACAGATGGCAGAGCCAAAGTGGGTTCTCTCCATGGGCGCCTGCGCCTCCAGTGGAGGAATTTTTGACACGTACAGCGTTCTGCAAGGCATTGATAAAATAATTCCGGTGGATGTGTACGTGCCCGGCTGTCCTCCACGCCCTGAACAAGTAATTGACGGCATCATGATCATACAGGATATGGTAGGCAAAGAAACTTTTAGAAGAAGGACTTCGTCAGAGTATAAGCACCTGATGAAAAATTACGGAATGGAGTCGGCTTGATCTGCTAATTTACTAATCTGTACGAATGTACCAATCAGAACGTGTATTCATTAGTAAATTAGTAATGATTCGTAATTTAGTAGATAAAAATGGATAATCTCTTACAACACATACAAGACAAACTCCAGACAAACTTCGGAGATTCTATCGTTTCTGCCGAACAGAGCTATGACTTTCCTGTATTTATTGTAAAGCGCGAAAAAATATTTGACGTTGTAAAATTTCTGAAAGAAGATTCTGAAATGGGTTTTGAATTCATGACCACTCTTTGCGGGTTGCATTATCCGGATAACAAAGGACAGGAACTCGGAGTGATGTATCAACTTCACAATCTCCCGAAGAATTGGCGCATCCGTTTAAAAACATTTTTTCCGATATCAGATCCTCAAGTTCCATCCATAACTCCGCTTTTCTCTTCTGCCAACTGGCAGGAAAGACAGGAATACGATTTTTATGGGATCATTTTTAAAGGGCATCCAAACCTCAAGCGCATTCTGAACATGGATGAGATGAATTACCATCCGATGAGGAAAGAATATCCGCTGGAAGACGGAACGAGGACGGATAAGGACGATAAGATGTTTGGACGATAAAGATAAAATACCATAACTTTGCATCATGCCAACGGTCTTAAGAATTGGTTCTTTCAGATTTCATTTTTACTTAGATGAAAAAAATGAACCCTCTCGCATACACGTGGCAACGCCTGATGGAGAATGTAAGTTTTGGCTTTTACCTGTAAAGCTTGCAGGAAATAAAAATGTAACTCCTCACGTTCTTCGCCAGATTGAAAAGTTAGTTTTTGAACATCAACAATTATTAATTGACAAATACAATGACTTTCA
>SCSP01000206.1 GCA_004297845.1 Bacteroidota bacterium
ATGGATGCGTGGTGGGTGTGAATGATGTGGAAACCAATAACTTTTGGATGTACAATTATCCAAATCCTTCAACGGGATCGTTCAATATCAATTACAATGTTATTGGATATGATAAAGCTGCAATTCGCATTATGAACGCTCTTGGCGAAACGGTTATGGTATTTGATAACCTTGCTCAAGGCAGGAATACACTTGCGGTGGATGGCGCTGCATTATCTGCAGGATCCTACTTCTACCAGCTGAAGGCGGGCGAAGCTGTTCTGACAAAGAAACTTACTGTAGTGAAATAAATTTTCTATTCTCCAATGAAAAAATTCACACGCCTGTTTTCCACCGTGCTATTCACAGCAAATATGATCTCCTCCTTTGCCGGCAATCACATTCAGGTCATTATTCCGGGCGATCATAGTCCAAAATCTTTTAAGATGCCTTCGAATATTAAAGTTGAAGATTACCTTGCAAACACGGTAATCTTCAAAGTAAAGCCGCAGTACCGCCAAAACTGCAAAGCACATTCTGTCGACAATCTGTTGCCGCTGCAGGATTTTTTGCAGAACGCAGGATCTTGGGGTGTTGCAAAAATATTCCCGCGCCATACTGCGCCTGAAAGAGAAAGAAATGCTCTTGGGCAAAAAACGACCGACCTTTCAACCATCTATTCATTCAAATATAATTCAGCTCTTTCTCTTGAAAAAGTGATCAACAGCATGCTATCTCTCGGCTATTTTGAATATGTGCAACCCTGGTACGTACCCGGAACAATGCTGAACCCCAATGACCCAAGTTGGACTGCTGGTCAATATCATTTGCAAGGTGCTGTTGCAGGAAGTATCAATACACTTAACGCTTGGGATATCACACAAGGCGATACCTCTGTGGTGATCGGAATTGTTGATACAGGTACTCAATTGGACCATCCTGACCTTCAGGCAAACATTAAACTGAATTATGCCGATCCGGTTGATGGCATTGATAATGATGGTGATGGATATATTGACAATTATCAGGGATGGGATACAGGCATGAACGACAACGACCCGACCTGGGAAGGAAATCCTCACGGTGTTGCTACCTCAGGAGATGCATGTGCGGTAACTAATAATTCTGTTGGCGTAGCAAGTCCGGGTTTTAACTGTAAGTTTCTTCCTGTGAAGGGCGCCTCTTCTTCCGGATCATTGACGGCCGTTTATCCCGGTATTGTTTATGCGGCCGATCATGGCGCGAAAATTATCAGCAATTCATGGGGCGGACCGGGAGGCGGTCCTTACGGGCAGGATATCATTAACTATGCCGCCATCAACAAGAATTGCTTAGTCCTTGCTTCCGCGGGAAACAACGGTACCGAAGAGCAGTTTTATCCCTCTTCCTATAATTATGTTTTCAGAGTTGCATCCTCCACCGGTACCGATGCTATGTCCGGTTTTTCATCGTATGGATTAGATGTGGATTACACCGCTCCCGGAAGCAATATTAATTCCACCATCAGCGGATCGGGATATGGAACCATGAGCGGAACTTCCATGGCATGCCCCGTATCTGCAGGAGCGGCAGGATTGATTCAGTCTTATTTTAATTACACCAATGCGTTCCAGATCGGAGAAAGACTCAAACAAACCTGCGACCCGATGCCGACAAGCAGTCAATACACAGCAGGAAAATTAGGAAATGGACGCATTAATGCGGGCACTGCCCTGTCTGCCGCTGCCGCAAAATCCATCCTCATAAATCCTGTTACGATTACTGACGGGAATGATAACATCTTTATGCCCGGAGAGAATCTCAGCATCAGCGGAATCTTCACCAATTATCTTGACCCTTCCTCCGCTTCTGCTGTGGCAACATTGTCTGTTATTGCTGGCGGCACATACGCCACGGTAACACAAGGTAGTTTTGCAGTTGGCGCCCTGGCCATGCTGGGTGCTATTAACAATACCGGCAGCCCCTTCACGGTCGATGTCCTTGGAACCGCCCCTTTTAATCAGGTTATTAAATTCAAAATTAATATTACAGACAACGCTTTCACAGGCGACCAATATTTTGAAGTGGTTGTTAACCCTGACTACATTAACATTAACATTAATGATGTACATACGTCCATCACCAGTAAAGGCAGGATCGGTTATAATTTAGACGGGCAGCAACAAGGAATTGGGTTTCAGTACCAACTGGCTTCTCCGGCAGATATGCTTTACGAAATGAGCCTGATAATCGGTGTTTCTTCCGCGAAAGTTTCGGATATGTTTCGTGACGGAAATACGGGTAATGTGGATTTTGGGTCCATCAATCGTGTTTATAAGGTGAATCCATCGGTGGTTTCCGATTTCGATGCGGATGGCACTTTCAATGACGCTCCTGCCACAGTCCCCGTACCGGTTGAGGTGCATCACAACGCCTATGCCTGGTCAACAGCGCCTTACCGGAAATTTATACTTGTTAAATACAGTATCAAAAACACGGATACCGCAGCGCTTCAGAACATGTACGCAGG
>SCSP01000207.1 GCA_004297845.1 Bacteroidota bacterium
CAGCGAACTTGCCCGCACCCGTTTTTTTCTCATACAGCAAGATGGGAAATGGGGATTCATTGATTCAACCGGCCATACGCGCATCCCCTGCGTATACGACTGGGCGGATAATTTTTCGGAAGGCGCAGCGGCAGTTATGTTCAACGATAAATCCGGATACGTGGATAAATCCGGGAATATTATGATCCCGCTTCAATACGATGAAGCAAATGCGTTTCATGGCGGTTTTGCAATCGTAAAAAAGAACAACAAATTCGGCCTTTTACACAAGACGGGAAAACAGCTCCTTGCTTTTGAATTTGAAGATGTCAGTTATGATGAAAATTTATCAGGTGAAAAAATATTCAGAACATTAAATGAAGGCGTTTACCGATTTTATGATGTAAAAGGGAAGTTGCTTGCTGAAGGAAAGTTTGAAAAGGCAGGAGAGTATTTTTCCGGAAGAGCCTATATTGTTCAGACGGGCAAATACGGTTTCATGGATAAAAAAGGAGCGATAATAATTCCATCCGCCTACGACTGGGCCGAAAGCTTCCGGAATGGGCTTGCACGCGTCAAACTGAATGACAAGGCCGGGCTGATAGACACTACAGGGAAATTGATCCTTCCCTTCGAATACGACATCATCGATAATTTTTCGGAAGACCTCGCCTTGGTTGTCAGAGACAAAAAGTTTGGTTACATAAACCGAAACGGGGAACTTGCAATCCCGATCAAATATGATTATTCTCCCGAAATCTCTGTGTCCAATGGTTTTCAAAATGGCCTCGCTAAAGTGGAGCTTAATAAAAAGCGCGGGCTAATTGACAAAACAGGAAAATTTATTATTCCCTGTGAATACGATGACCTCCATAATTTTTCGGGAGACCTGTGCGCGGTGAAAAAAGCAAAATGGGGCTTCATTGATAAGAATAAAAAGCAGAAAATTAATTTTCAATTTGAGTATGCCTGGGATTTTTCAGAAGGTCTTGCCAGAGTGAAAATAAAAGGCAAAACAGGGTTCATCAATCAAAAAGGGGAAGTGATCATTCCTGCGACTTTTGAGGAGGCCACAAATTTTAAATCAGGGATTGCCACTGTGGTTACAGCCGGAAAGAAGGGAATTATTGATACTGCCGGCAAACCCATCATCGTGTGCGAAATGGATGAGATATCGGAAGAAGGGAACGGGATCATGAAACTTGAGAAGAACGGGAAGTTTGCGTATTATAATCTCTCCATGAAAAAACAGGTTGGGTCGGAAGCGGGGTTTTAGGTATTCTAAGTTGCCGCAATAGGTATGTTAATATAATCTACTTTTGACGAAAAACCAAAATCACGAAAACCATGAAATCAAAACTCTTTGTAACCATTCTTGTTTCTCTTCTTGCAACCGGCCTGTACGCTCAAAAACAGGACATGAGGAAACATAACGAGGGAATAGCAAAATCCATAAAAAAGAACACCGTGTTTTTAAGCATGGATACGGTGTATGATGCCGGCAGCGCAGCATTTCTCTACAACATGAAAGAAGGCGTAAAAGGGCCTTATGGCAAAACAGAATATTATGCCGTGTTTAACTTTCAGAGCAAGGACACCCTGATGCGTGTAATAAGAAACTCCAGCGCTTTTTATGAACAGTGCGGCATGATGTTCCCGCAGATCAAATACCGATTTGACGCTTCGATGAGTATTGAAAAAATCATAAAGGCCATGATGGAAGATAAAGCGGTTATTGGAGGCAAGATAAGCATGGAAGGCCTCAAAACCATGTGTGCAAAAAACAATCTGAAACTGATGACCTATCCGGAATATGATAATTGGGTAAAAGAATACGAGGCGCAGCAGGCAGAAAAACAGGAGGCAGCCAAAAACCAACCCTCGCAAAATAATCCTTCTTATTCTTCTCCGCAAAACACCTCCTCTTCCGGTTCCGCAAAGCAGCCATCTTCCACACAGGCTACTTCATTGCCTAAGAATGTTTCCTTCACCCTTAAAAATAATTCCTCAAAAACTGTTCGTATATTTATCGGAACAAAGCCAAAATACGGCAGCGGGCGCACAACAAACCTTGGCGGAAACAGCATTACCAGCGAACACGGCACAGCAGGGGATCAGATATGTGTTGTAGATGGCAGCGATAATCCCATCAGCTGCCAAACCATCAGTGGAAGTGTTACACGCATTGACATCAACAGCTCCGGTACAGGATTTGGCTACTGAAAATTACACCCATAAACTCATCTTTCAATAACCCATTAAACCAAAATCACAATGAAAAAATCAACTCTCTTTCTCGCTGTTTGCATTTTACAATTTGCAATCTGTAATCTGCAATCTGTAATCTGTTTCTCCCAATACACCAAACTCCTCGATTTTGCAGGCGCTGCAGATGGAAGATACCCTCACGGCTCCTTATTTTCTGACGGCACCTTTCTCTACGGAACGGCTAGTAATGGCGGTGCAAACGATTCCGGAGCCGTATTTAAGATAAAACCGGACGGCACCGGGTATTCTAAATTGCTCGACCTTTCAGGCGCTGCAAATGGAAAATATCCTTATAGCGCTCTCATTTCTGACGGCACTTTCCTCTATGGAACGACAACCGATGGCGGCATAAACGATGATGGAGTTGTTTTTAAAATAAAACCCGATGGAACCGGGTATTCCAAATTGCTCGATTTCGCGGGCGCAGCGAACGGAAAAACTCCTTACGGCTCTCTTATTTCTGATGGCGCTTTTCTGTATGGAATGACTTATACGGGCGGTACAAACAATATGGGAGTCATCTTTAAAATAAAACCCGATGGAACCGGATATGCCAAACTGCTCGATTTCGCGGGCGCTGCGAACGGAAAATCTCCATACAGCAATCTTATTTCTGACGGTACTTTTCTGTATGGAATGACTTATTCGGGAGGCGCAAACAATCTGGGTGTCATCTTTAAAATAAAACCCGATGGAACCGGATATGCTAAGTTGCTTGATTTTACAGGAATTGCAAACGGAAGTAATCCTACCGGCCCCCTGTTTTATGACGGAACATTTCTATACGGAATGACAAATTTTGGAGGCACAAACGATAAGGGGGTCATCTTCAAAATAAAACCTGATGGAACCGGATATGCTAATCTCATGAGTTTCGCAGGCGCTGCGAATGGAAGATTTGCTTTTGGCGGTCTTATTTCTGACGGAACTTTTCTGTATGGAATGACCACTTATGGCGGCACAAACGATGATGGAGTCATTTTCAAAATAAAGCCCGATGGAACCGGATATGCCAAGCTGCTCGATTTTACAGGAATTGCAAACGGAAAGACTCCTTACGGCTCTCTTATTTATGACGGAAGCTCTCTTTATGGAATGACTTTTTATGGCGGAACATACAGTTATGGAGTTATCTTCAAGTATCAGATTTGCACACCGCCCGCTGTTACCGCTAACGCAACATCCACCACTGTTTGCGCTGGAACTTCCGTTACGCTCACCGGAGGCGGAGCAACTTCATATATATGGACAGGCGGAGTAACGGATGGAGTCGGGTTTGTTCCTTCCTCCACCAATACTTATACGGTTACAGGAACAGACGCGAACGGATGTACAAACACGGCCGCAACTTCTATAACTGTAAATTATCCTCCTGCAACGCCAACTATCACGGTGAATATGTCAACGCTTGCTTCCGGTTCGGCAACAGGCAATCAGTGGTACTTAAATGGCAACCTAATAAGTGGAGCAACTAATCAAAATTATAATGCTGTACAAAATGGACTTTATACTGTTTGCGTTACTGACGCGAATGGCTGTTCATCCTGTTCTGCTCCTTACAATTATACAGGCACAGGAATTACAGAAAATAATAACGCGAATGATATAAGCGTTTATCCTAATCCGGGCAATGGAATATTCACCGTAACAGCAGCAGGATATAAGTACGAAATAGAAATTTATAATATAATGGGAGAAAAAATATTTCAATCAGTCATTCAGCAACTCAATAATTCATTAATTGATTTTTCTTCTCAGCCCGATGGAATTTATTTTCTCAATATAATAACAGGGCAAGGAACCGCAAACAAAAAACTAATCATTAACAAATAACCGCCACGAATTTCACGAATTAACACCAATCAATTAGTGCCAATTAGTGACTAAACCCAAATCGCAATGAAAATAAATTACTTTTTTGCAGCGACTGTATTAACTTTGAACTTTGAACTTCAAACTTTAAACTGTTCCGCCCAGGTTATTGCCGGGGATGCGTATCATTCCATCAGCATTTGTACTGACGGCACGGTGCGTGCTTGTGGATATAATGGTTATGGCATGCTTGGCAACGGCAACACTGTTGATAAAAGCACTCCTGTACAGGTAAATGGACTTTCGGGAATTAGAGCTGTGGCAGCGGGCATGTATCATTCTCTCTTTGTTAAAAATGACGGAACGGTTTGGGCTTGCGGATGGAATGGCTTTGGCCAGTTGGGCGATGGCAATCCCACTGTTGACAAAAGCACTCCCGGGCAGGTAATCTCTCTTTCAGGAATTACCGGAGTGGCAGCAGGAGAGCGGCATTCTATCTTCCTTAAAAATGACGGCACGGTTTGGGTTTGCGGATGGAATGCCTATGGTCAGCTTGGCGATGGCTCCAATGTTGACAAAAGCGTTCCTGTGAAGGTGAACTCTCTTTCCGGAATCATTGCTGTGGCAGCGGGAATGGATCATTCTCTCTTTGTTAAAAATGACGGAACGGTTTGGACTTGCGGATATAATGCAAATGGCCAGCTTGGCGATGGCACCAACCTGAGCAAAAATGCCCCCGTGCAGGTGAGTTCTCTTTCCGGGATCACGGCTGCGGCAGGAGGGTGGGAGCATTCTGTCTTCCTTAAAAATGACGGAACGGCCTGGGCCTGCGGAAAGAATACGGACGGCCAACTTGGCGATGGCACTACCGCCAATAGTACCACCCCCGTGCAGGTGAACGGGGTTTCAGGAATTACGGCTGTAGCAACGGGAGTATATCACTCACTCTTCGTTAAAAATGACGGAACGGCCTGGGTCTGCGGAAGGAATTTTTATGGTCAGCTTGGTGATGGTACCACCATCAATAGCGCTACCCCCATACAGGTGAGCGGGCTTTCAGGAATTACAGCTGTGGCAGAAGCAGGGCATCATTCCATCTTCCTTAAAAATGACGGCACGGTTTGGGTTTGCGGAAGGAATTTCTTTGGTCAACTTGGCGATGGCACCACCGTTGACAAAAGCACCCTTGTGCAGATGAATACCTGCGTGGTGCCTGTATGCAATCCTGCCACCATTACTCCATGCAGTGCAACCACCTTCTGCCAGGGAGGTTCAGTAACCCTTACTGCAAATGCGGCAAGTTCTTATTTGTGGAGCAACAATTCAACCGCGCAAAGCATTGTTGTTTCAGCTTCGGGAAATTATTCTGTTACCACAACAAACGCAGGAGGATGTTCATCGGCTTCATCCGCAACAAGCGTAACTGTAAATGCTTTGCCAACTGTATCCATCAACGGGAATACCTCG
>SCSP01000208.1 GCA_004297845.1 Bacteroidota bacterium
TAATGACGAAATAGGCGAGAGTGAAAACATCCAGCGATGTAATACCTTGAACATTTGCAAAAAAACGGGTAGAAAAGAACACATAGAAAGCAAGTGATAAAAAGAGAAATCCCATTCCGAATTTAACTACCGTATTGGGCTCAATTCTTTTTTTATTTAATGCGATCCAAATCAGGCCAAGAACCGGTGCGAAGAGTATAACAAAAAAAGAATTTGCAGCATTGTTCACGCCATTCGGATCGGCTTGAATTCCCAACAGGGTGTCGTTCAGATTGTAGGCAGCAAATAAACTCAACGATCCGCCACTCTGCTCAAAAAAAGCCCAAAACAGAACTGAGAAAATAATAAACACCAATGCGGCCATCAGCTTTTTTCTTTCTTCTGCCTTATATTTTGTCATTTCATAAAATAAGTAAACGAGTGTGCATGGGCCAATGAGATACATGAACCAATCGGTGTATGCTGTTTTAGAAACCATCATCATAACAACAGGCACAACGCATAAGGAACCCAAATAGACAGCATATTCGTACCACCTTTTTCTTTTACCTTCCTCCAAAGGCGACAGTCCAATTGGGCCTAATGATTTTTGCGTGAATACAAAAGTCAGCAGGCTTATGGTCATTACGATAGCTGCTAAGCCAAATGCTAAATTCCATGAATAATTCTTACCAATCGCGATGCAAGCGTATCCTCCCAGCAATGCGCCAATATTTATTCCGGAATAAAACAGGGAAAATCCGGCATCTGTCCTGTTATCGTTTTTCTTATAAAGAGATCCAACCATGGTTGAGATATTTGGTTTAAAAAACCCGGTTCCAATGATCGTGAAACTTATCCCCAAGAAGAAAAAATCATGCGGATTGAACGCCAATATGCAGCTGCCGATAATCATTAACAATCCGCCCCAGAAAAGGGATTTCCGGAAGCCCAATATCTTATCCGCAAAAAGCCCTCCTATAAAGGTGAACGCATAAACGAATGCCTGCGTGGCCCCATATTGCAGATTAGCAACATCTTCTTTCATCATGAGCTGCTGCACCATGAAATAGGTAAGCATGCCGCGCATCCCATAAAAACAAAATCGCTCCCACATCTCCGAGAAAAACAAATACCAGAGCTGTTTGGGATATTTTCCTTTGAAATCCTGAATTTGATCTAAAGTTAATTGGTTTTGCATGGAATCAGTTTAAGTCGTTTTTTTGTTTACATAAAATTGCGATTGATTTGCAGAAATCAGTGTTTCAAGTATTCTTGAAATCTTACGCACTTGCTTTTCAAACGTAAATACAGACAGGTCAAAAGTCTTATCAGGGATAATTTTAGTTGATAAATTATTTATTATTTCATCAGAAATCCTCTCCACATCGGAAGATGAAGTTAATGCATATCCGAGTTTATTATTCTGGTAGTAATCCGATAATTCACTTGGTATTCCTATATAGAGAATTGGTTTTCGCAATGCTATTTGTTCATAGAATTTAGAGCTTTTAAAATTCTCCTCTAACATCACAGATGCCCTCGGCTGCAATACTACATCAATATTTCTGGATAGTGTTTCAAATAGCTCCGTGGGTTTAAGTAAAGGTTTATAAATAACCGAATCCTTTATTTCGTTCTCAAACAAATTGGAATAATCTGAAGAGGAAGTAAAAAAATAAACAGATGCTTTATATCTTTTTTCTCTAAGTGCAATCAGTAGTTCTTTTAAAAGAGCAATAGCAAACTCCATCTTTGGATATAATGAACCGGCATAAGCCAGATTAATAGACATTAAATTGCTTTCCCCCACCCTATTGCTTGCATATTTGAAATCTTCCTCATCAAAAGCATGAGGAATAACACTAATCTTAGAAGATAACTTCGGATAGGTGTTAGAAATATAAGCCGCAATAAGCTCATTCACGGTTAGAATTACGGTAGCCTTTGACAAAGAATATTCTTCAAAATATTTTTCTTGTCGCACTTTTTCAGGACTAAGATTTTGCATGGGGGATCCATTTGCCCAAAAATCCCTGAGATCAATAATAAGCGGCAATGTCTTTAAATGATCACTTACAATTTTTGAAACATAATAACACCATCTGAAAGGCCCCCCGCTGACTATGATAGCATCAATCTTTTGTTCATTTTTAATAGAGAGAATAGCGGACTTTAACGATCTATTACAACCTATAGAAGGGTCGTAAAAAAATCCTTTCATAAAAAACCTCCATACAAGAAAGGAATAATAACTTAATTTAAATCTTACTTTATCTATAATAGAAAGCGGATACTCTATTTTCTTTTTAAAATAAAACTTTGGTTTTATTTTCGGATCTAAATAAGTAATATTGTTTTTAAAAGCTGACACATCCTCGTCCCATAAACCAATTTTTGTTTCTGATTTTGCAGCGACTACGAAAATATCATATCCTGATTTAGAAAGGTATTTTGCAAATTTAGCCCATCGCCTGCCGGCAACCAACGTAGAAGGTGGAAAATAATAGCATACTATAAGAATTTTTTTACTCATCAATCAGATGCCGATTAAATATACTGTGCAGCCATCAACAACCTCCAATCCCGGGTAAATACTTCTTTTTTATCAGCTTCATTGATTCTTATTATGTCTAAGAATTTAGATGCCTTTTCAATCTCCATATTAAATTTTTCAGATTGCATCCAGTTCTTTTGAGGCGGCTCATAACCTATTTTATCCACCCTCCAGCAAATAGATGAAGGTAAAATTTTATCCATGGCTTTTCTTAACACAAATTTTGTCCAGCCCGAATTTATCTTGAATTCATCCGGAAGTGAAAATACAAACTCAACCAACTTGTGACTTAAAAATGGAAGGCGCACCTCCCTGGAGTTTGCCATGGAATTCCGATCTGCGTACCGGAGTAATTCCTTTAATCCCACTCCGGTTGTGCTGTATTTCAAATAGGTATTAAAATGATTATGAAAAGGATGTTTCTGCCCCAGTATCTTTCTTCTATGTCTCCCAAGTTTCATACGTAAAGATTCTTCAGGGAATTTTCCTTCATAAGGAACAGCCTCGTGATGGAATTTTTTGTAGGCCGAAAGTTCCTGCCTGAATAAGGATGGATTTACATAGTTTAACTGACGCAAATAATAATGGTAATTGGGAACATATCCTCCTAACTGTTCATCGGCCCCCTGTCCATCCAGTAAGATAGTAACATTCCTCTCTTTTGCCAATTCCATCACAGAAAATTGAGCAATAATGCTTGCAGAAGCAAAAGGCTCGTCCTGATGGTAGGTTACTTTGTCAAATAATTTTTCAAAATAATCCTTATCAGGCCAGGAATAATGCACATCAACATTTTTACAGGCATTTACTACTGTTTCAATATGCCGCCCTTCATCCTTGGAAAAATCCTTAAACCGCGCAGAAAAAGTATTTTGTTTTAACTCCTTACCCTTCAATGCATCAATCAGCATAACAATGCTCGAAGAGTCAAGACCACCGGATAAACTTGAACCTACAGGAACGTCCGAACGTAACCGCAAACGGATAGATTCCGTAAATAAGTTCAAGAATTTTTCAGAAGCATCCTCAATACTTCCCGAAAACTGTTTTGCATTCAGGTCAATATCCCAGTATTTTTTTATGACTGTTTTTCTATCGGGACTGATCAATAAATAATGAGCCGCATCCAGCCGCTTTATGTTCTTATAAAAAGTCGAACAGATATCCTCCGGGTCATCCAATAAGCCGATATTGACATACTTCAGGAGTTTTTCCTGATCAAGCACTTTAGGAATTCCGGCCTCCCAGAACTGCTTTATTTCAGAGGCGAAAATAAAGCGATTGATATCCTGGTAATAATGGAATGGTTTTTCTCCGAACCTGTCTCTTGCACAGAATAATATCTTTTCTTGTTCATCCCAAATGGCAAAGGCAAACATGCCATCTAGATCAACTAAGCATTTTTCCTTTTTTAGATGATACAAAGCCAACAACACTTCCGTATCCGAGCTCGAACGAAATTTATATCCCTTCTGTACTAATTGCTCTTTTATTTCAATATAATTATATATCTCTCCGTTAAATGTTATAGTGTATCGCCCATCGGCATAATGCATGGGTTGTTTAGCGTTATCACTCAAATCAATTATAGATAAACGCCTGTGGCCGAAGCCTATATTGCCGTCTACATTTATCCAATGCCCCCCTCCATCCGGACCGCGGTGAACAATAACATCTGTCATTTTCTTTAATTCATCTGTAGTTACAGACGCTTTATTCAATTTATATACACCGGCTATTCCGCACATAGTATTAAAAAAAATGTCCTGATTTTCAAAAAGGACAGTCTGTTTTTAAATGATGAATAAAATTTAAATTGCAAGGTGCATTTTATGTTTGTCCATGCATGCTTTTATCCTGTCAGCATTTTTCACAGTCCACTCCACTGTTGTTTTTAAACCTTCGCTGAGGGGCACGCTTGCTTCAAAACCTAATTCCTTTTTTGATTTGACGGTGCTGCCGAAACGCTTACCTGAATTGTCCCATGGCCGCTTTGGCAAATGCTCTATTTTCGATTTATTTCCGGTAAGTGTTATAATCGTTTTTGCCAATTCAGCAATGGTGATCTCCTTGCCACTTGCGATATTATATACATCACCGGCTTTACCCTTTAGGGCACAAGCAATTAAACCCCTGCAGATATCATCCACAAAAATAAAATCCCGGCTTGCTATTCCTTCATTTTCCATGGGGATGGGTAAACCGTTCAATGCTTTATAAATAAAAGTAGGAGTAACATTTCTCCAAACTGTGGCGGGAGTTCCCCTCCACTTACCGGCACCCAAAACTTCTCCGGGACCATACACATTCTGGAACCGGGCACGTACTGTTGGAAGTTTATGCTGATTGAAATAATACAGAGAATAAAATTCACCGATGATCTTTGAAATAGAATAGGGACTATCGTGTTTAAGTGAGGTAATTTCTTTTTCTTCCGTAGCACTTGCTTCGCCAAATGTTTTATCCGCAACTGAGCAACCTGCGGAAGAATAGACAAGTTTTTTAATTTTCCGGAAACCCTTCACATACTCCATCAATTTTAAAGTGGTCAGCGTATTATTAGCATGATCTGCTATAGGGTTGTAAATAGAACTTTGATTTCCATGGTAAGTAGCAAGATGAAAAATATAATCAAATGTATCAGTCAGCTTTATCAAAACCATGTCATCGGCAATAGACCCTTCGATAAAAGTGAGCCGCACATCATCAGGCAGATTACTGCGTTCGGCCGACAATAGATTATCAACTACTGTTACCCTGACAGACGTATTCGAAGAAAGGATCATTTTAACAAGGTTTGATCCGACAAAACCAGCTCCACCTACAACTAATACACTGCAATTATCAAACTCCTTGTATTTACTCTCCATATCAATGCTTTTCTTCGAGATTCTTTAAATGCGTGAATGTTTGAGTAATGCCGAATTTCTTGTACCATTCTATTGCATTTTTGATTCCATCTTCGAGCGGAGTTTTTGCTTCCCAGTCAAAATCAGCTTTTGTTTTTGATGGATCAATGAGGATGGTGAAGACATCATCCACACCGCGAGGCCTTACTTCAACATCCTTTTCCAGTTTAATTCCAAGCGCTTTAATAGTGGCATCAAATAATTGCTTAATACTGTAATCGCTTCCTGTAGAAATATGATAATATCCGCGCATGCCCTTTCCGCTAAGCGCTTTCATCACACACGCGGTGAGGTCTTTTACATAAATAAAATCCCTGCGGGTATCCATGACAAAACAAGCCTTGTTTGTAGTTAGCCGCTGGAAAAAAGTCGGAAGCGGACCGCTTAAGTTCCTTGGACCATAAGCATTTGCCAGACGAAATGAAATAAAATTCAAACCGCTTAATTCAATATATTGTTCAGCACCCGTTTTACTTATAGCATAACTGCTTCCGCCCGGAGATTTTCCGGAAAACAGGGGGTGATTAAGAGTGATGGGCTGTTCCAATGGTTTTAAGCCGTAGCACAAGGAAGTTTGAAAATATACAAAACGAGAAACATTATGCTTTTTTGAAGCCCTTAAAATATTGATTGTTCCCAACACGTTTGACATTGCATCTTCTTCCCAATTTTCAGGATCTTTGTAGGATGCAGCAGCATGAACCACCTTTTCAGGTTTAAATTCATCGAATGCCTTGTTAACCAGTGCAGCATCTGCAATTGTGCCTTCAACAACTTTTAAACCAGCGTTGGGGGTGTTATTATCCCTGCGTCCCGTTTGATAATTATCTATCACCACCACTTGATGACCTGCCGCCAGTAATTCATCTGCCAGATGCGACCCGATAAAACCTGCTCCTCCGGTAATTAAAACTTTCATATAGTTTATTTAGTTTAATTGTTTTTTATAGAAACCCTGTTTGTCGTGAAATTCCTGATGCCAAAGTTCCAAAGATAATAAACCCCATACTTTACGGCCGAATTTATTTTTAGAG
>SCSP01000209.1 GCA_004297845.1 Bacteroidota bacterium
TTTGTGGAAGCATCAATTCTGACGTTAAATGTGAACTCCATTTTCAATTTTTTTTTAATATCAAACACGCTCTGCGTGTTCTTCCGGTTTATTCTGATTGACAAATTGCAGGACTTTATCAGCCAGTTCATTGTTGAGCATCCCCGAAACAGGGTCTTGCATCATGCAGTCAATCGTAAAGAGTTTTCGGAACTCATCTACTTTCACTTGCTTAAAAAATTGGATAAGGTCTTTTATCCCCTGTGCGTGTTTGGGGTCTAAGCCCGCAAGATCACCGGCAGAACTACTTTCGCTGAAACTGCTATTGTCAGACGATTTACTGCCATCAATTTTCTTTTGCTCGCCTTCCCAAATCTTTTTTATTTCCTCATCGGTAAGCCCTAAACCGATTTTCATTAGCTTGGGATTATTCTTTAAAATATTTTCTCCTGCCTGCATCAGCACCCTGCCCAGTACCATTTCACCAAAGGGCTGTTCTTTTTCTTCGTTCAAACCTTCCAGATGCCCTTCGTACTCGTTTAACTCCCCTTCCATTTCCTCAATGATTTCATCTCGTTCCTTTATGGCAGCTTGCATTTCGTTGATTTCGTTTTGCTGCTGAAGTTTCAGCTCTTTGATTTCAGAGCTGTGTTCCTGCGCTTTGAGCTTGGCATCAAAATCCCTTCGCATCAGTTCCAGTTCATAGCTATTGGGATTAACCGTGCTGCGTATTTTTTCAATAGAGCTTTCAAAGTTTTCAGGACTGCCCAGTTCGCCCAGGGTTTCCTTTGTCTCCGAAGGATTGGTAACGAGGTAAATATCTTTGGAGTAAACAGCCCCCGATTTTTTCATTTTGCCTTTGTAGATTTCTACCTTGATGGCATCGGGGTCTCTCGATTCTAAAATCTTTGCAAGGTCTTTTATAAAAGGATCACGCCCCGGTTTGGGGATGTAGGGCGTTTGTTCCCATCGTCCGTCTTTGCAGTAATGAGAAATTACTCCGCACTCCGGGCGGTAAACGAAAATCTTTTTTCCTTCCTTTGGGCTTTCTTCCGTAGAAACAGGTTCCGTTTTTTTCTTTTGTATTTCCTTGTTCTTCTGCTTTGCTTCCTTTTCGGATTCGTCCAGACGAAGTGCTATTTCCTCTACTTCGGGATGCTTCTTAAAAAAATCGTGTGGCTTGAATTTCATTTTTATAATTATTAGTTCGTATTTGTTGGCTGACAAAAAAGTTCCGGGACAACTTTCATAAACTGAATATCAATGGGCGCTGCCGGCTGACTTATTTCTATAAGCCCTGAAAATTCCTGTATGCTGTAATAAGTGAAGTCAGGAAAATTAGCTGCCTCGTTGAATATGTTGGTATCGGATGCTATCACTAAGCCCGCAGGAACAGTTTTGCTTATCAGATAATAGTATTCGTTGTATGCTTCTACCATTGCTTTGTTCGCATTGATAAAAATTCTCACCGGCTCAAAATGAAATGTTTTATATCCCATTTCACCGAGACGTTGAGTGATGTATGCTATTAAAAAGTCATCCATTGTTGGTTTTTTTATCAGCCCCGTTTGTCGTGCAGTCCAAATAAATCCGAACTTTATAAGGAAATGATACTGCCGATGCTAAGTCCTCGTAATAGCCCTGTACGTATGAACCTGCTTCAATTTCTTCCTCCAGCTTCAGTGTTTCGTATTTCCTTCGGAGAAAGTCCAATGGTTTTGATTCCACGATGTAATTAAGCGGTTGAAATTTTCGGTTATTGATAAACAAGCTCACTCTGCCCAGCACGTAATTTTTTGCACTGCTGCCTTCCACGTTCCCGGAAAAAATAAATCCCTTGCAACGCTCCACGTTGGCAGGGAGCTTGTATGCAATTTTTTTCACATCACCGGAAGCAATAACTTCTATGACGATAATTTCCCATTTTTTACGCTTTTGCTTTTGCATCGTCTTCCCTGTTTTCAAGTCGTAAATAGATTCTCGCATTATAAGGATAGGCGGTAGCATTGCCCGCATCCTGAAAACTTCCTGATACAGTTGAACCGTCAGCTCGCTCCTCTATGTCGTCATAGAAACGCTTGTTAGGAGAAACATCTTGCCCCGTTTGAATGAGCTTTACCTCAAATCCATCGGGAAATATTTCGTTGGAATCAATCTCGAATTTGGTAAAGACAGCATCTTTCAGGGCTGCTGTATCCGTGCCGGAATACTGCAAACCGGTAACTTTCTTGTATGCTTTGTCTGTTTCCGCACTGATAGGAAAGTTTCCTGCCCCGGTTATGGTCAGCTTAATAATCTGATATTT
>SCSP01000210.1 GCA_004297845.1 Bacteroidota bacterium
GGATTTGTATTCATAATAAAAAAAAGCACAAGGCGCTGGTCGGGATTTAGCTTGGATGTTGGTTTGGTAATCCCGACCGATGAGTTCGGGGATTTTCAATCCCGCATTGCAAAACTAATCAACTTACAATGCATCAGTAGAATGGATTGTAAATCCATTTGCTCTTTGGTCGGGATTTACAAAGCCAAAATCCCGACCAGCACTTCTGATTTTATTTCTTCTTTAAAAAACAAATCCCCCGTACGCGCTAAGTTGTTGACAAACGTACCCGCGAAGGTCTCCTTCGTGGGATTTTGCATGCAAGCTGTGCTTGCGCAGATTAACTCCATTCATATCGTAAAAGTAAAACTTATTTACTTTTACACTATGTCAGAATCATATAAAACTCACAGCGATGGGTTGTACTTTGTAAGTTTCAGTGTAGTGGGCTGGATGGATGTATTTGTACGAAGAGAATATCAGGATATTCTGGTCGAAAGCATTGCGTTCTGCCAAAAGAACAAAGGGTTGCAGCTATTTTATTACTGCATCATGCCCAGCCATGTTCATTTCATTACTGCTTCCGAAAATGGAAATTTATCGGACATACTGCGTGATTTCAAATCATTCACAGCAAAAAAAGTAATGGATGCCATTGAAGAAAACCCGCTTGAAAGCCGTAAAGAATGGCTCATCCATCAATTTGAGTATTTTGCCAGGATAAGTCCGCAAAAACAGGAACGGCAATTCTGGAAACACGATAATCATCCGTTCTATCTAAACAGCAACCGGATGATCCAACAGAAAATTGATTACATACATGATAATCCGGTTGAAGCCGGTTTTGTAAACGAGCCTCATGAATGGAGATTAAGCAGCGCAAATGAAAATAGCCCCATAAAAACGGACGATGCACCTTTACGATTTCATTACTAACTCAAATTGGAATCATAAGCAAAGCTTATGGGCTACATCCCACGAAGTGCAACTTCGCGGGTACAACACCATCTTTTCAACTTAGCGCGTACGGGGGACTATGATCCTTGCCTTGAAAGGCAATGCTATTGTAATTTTCTAACTGTTCCCATAGCGCCATATTCAGTTCTGCCAGACTAAAAAACAGGGTGTTTCTTAACAGAGAAAAAATTCGGTTATAGACAATGTTCACCGCCCCTTCCACCAACGCCTTATCTCTTGGTTTTCTTGCCCGGGCGAGTTGTCAGATATTACTAATTTGTCTGTGTATATTTTATTGCCCTCTGTCAAGCGAAGAAAATACAGCCCGCAGGGAAGATTGTCACATGAGAGAATAACTGTCTGACCGCTGATATTTTTTATTTGCTTTACAGTCTGACCGAAACAGTTGTCCACCGTGAGAGTTGCGTTGTACAAGAAATTGTCTGTCTGTAAAATTGTTTGTGCAAAAAAAGGATTGGGATACACTTTGATAAGATTATTATTTGAAAAAATCAAATCGTCATAAGAAGTGAGTACACCGCCATTCATATCGGTTTTAACCAAATAAACATCGTTAAACATAAGAGAATGTATCCACGTAGCACCGACTAAAATAAACCCATTATCACTTGTTTGCTGAATTTCAACTTTCTGATAAGGATTGGTCATCTCCGAAAAAGTTCTATTCCAATGTTCGTTTCCGGCAGTATCCGTTTTGATTAAATATAAAAATGTATGAAGGGCACAACCGGAGCATGGTTGTATTATCTTATACCCTAGTAGTGCTAATCCACCATCCTGAGTTAAAGTCATTCCATAACCGGTTGTAGCATTATTTACAATGTAATTCTTATACCATATTTGATTGCCTAAACTATCAGTTTTTACAAGTAAGATTTTATTAGGAGGCCCCCATGTTGTACCCAATAAAAAATATTCATTATCATCCGTTATTTGCATTGAGAAACCACTACTATTACCCCATATTTTGTCCCATAACTTATTACCAGCACTATCGGTTTTCATAAGATACATAGTAGAATTAATTTGGGGACCTTTCTCTCCCAATAGTAAATATCCATTGTCTCGGTTTTGCCTTATTGAGTATGCATTAAGTTGGTCACTTGCCGTATATTTTTTCGTCCAGAGTGTGTCTCCAAGAGAATCTGTTTTTATAATGTAAATGCCATTCTGGAATTTAATACCCCCCCGAAAGAATAAAACCTTTGTCTTTTGTCTGCATGAAAGACCATCCACAGGTGCCATCTGAATAAATTTTTGTCCAAAGGATGTTTCCTAAACTATCTATTTTCATGAAAGCCATTTTCTCATTCAATGAACCAAAAAGCAAAAAAGATTTATTAGAAGACTCCTCAATATGAAATCCATTACCCCAAACATAGGTAAGGGAATCTCCATACATTTTAGTCCATAGTGTATCTCCAAATTTGTCAGTTCTAATAACATATAATGAACCTATATCAGGTATATTAGTCACCGTTGTGCCCAAAATTATGTAACCACTATCAGATGTTTGTTTAACAGAGAATCCATCGTCTCTATTAGCACCTCCATAAAATTTCTCAAAAGAAATTTGTGCATTAACTTGATTATTTGAAATTCCGCAAAGAATTAGAAACGCGATGAGTAATTTTGTCTTCATTTATTGTTTTTTTTAGTTTGTATTTTTATTGTCGGTCATTGAAAGATTGTCTGTCGGGGAATTGTCTTTTGTTGTTTTGGCATTATCGCTAACGCCTCGCGGGTTGCCGTCTCGGGCGGGAATGAAAAGCGAATCATTAGACCTCTTTCATAATTCAAAATTAATTAAGGCACAAATCAAGTTAAGTCTGAGCGAAAACCTCCTTCTTCTGCTTCTGTATTTTTCGGCCATAATTCTGAATACTTTTATTTTTCGGATCACATTTTCTACTATAACTCGCTCACTACTAATAGCATGATTTTCCTTCAGGAAGCTTGCTATTTCACGGACACTGAATTTATCCAGCAACACAGCCACATCCGCCATATCTTTTTTGTCTTTCTTCCTGTGAACGGATTGCAGATTATTTTGATTTTCATGGCCGCGATCTCATCAAGTGAAGCCATTCGGATTTCATCTTCTGAAATAACACTTCGTATAAACGAACCCTTTTTGCTGACAATATCAATTTTTACCTTTTTGTTTACGTACCTTTTAATTTATCCGGAAACAAAAATGGATACCTGTAATCCGTAGGGGGAACAAAAAGTTCTTTGATCGTTCTTGGTGCAACCCAGCGGAGCAGATTGATCATGTGCCCGGCTTTGTCATCTGTTCCAGATGCCCTTGCACCACCAAAGGGCTGCTGACCTACCACTGCGCCCGTGCACTTATCATTGATGTAAAAATTTCCTGCTGCGTGAATGAGTTTTTTCTCGGTCTGCTCAATAACGTATCTGTCCTGGCAGATCAGTGCTCCGGTTAACGCATAAGGAGATGTTGTGTTAACTACATCAAGCATTTTGTCGTATTTATTCTCATCGTAAACGTGTACGGTTAGAACGGGCCCGAAGATCTCTTCACACATGGTTCTGTAGGCAGGATTTTTCGCTTGAATAATTGTGGGTTCAATGAAATACCCTTTACTCTTATCGTATTTACCTCCAATAATTACCTGTGCATCTTTCTTGTCCTTTTTTGCCCTGTCAATATAATCGGCAATGTTGTCGAATGATTTTTCATCAATAACGGCATTGATGAAGTTACTCATATCTTCCGTAGGTCCCATTTTCATGGAAGCCATTTCATCGGTGAATATTTTTTTGACTTCTTTCCAAAGGTTGGAAGGAATATACGCACGGGAGCAGGCAGAACATTTTTGTCCCTGGTATTCAAAAGCACCGCGTAGAATGGCAGTGGCCAGCACTTTTGCATCGGCAGATTTGTGCCCGATGATGAAATCTTTTCCTCCGGTTTCTCCAACAATTCTCGGATAGGATTTGTAAATCGAAATGTTGTTTCCGATCTTTTTCCAAATATCGCGGAATACTTCGGTAGAACCGGTGAAATGAATTCCTCCGAAATCAGGAGAGTTAAGAATTACATCGGCAGTTTCAGCGCCTCCGGCATGGACCCAGTTGATAACACCGTCAGGTAAACCCGCTTTGCGGAATACTTCCATGACGTAATAAGCAGAGTAGATAGCAGTTCCGGATTGTTTCCACACCACCGTGTTCCCCATCATAGCGCAGGAAGAAGTAAGGTTCAATCCAATGGCGGTGAAATTGAATGGTGTAAGTGCATAAATAAAGCCTTCCAGAGGCCTCCATTCCAAACGGTTCCACATGGCGGAAGTAGAATCAACCTGTTGCTGATAAATTTCAGTCATGTACTTTACATTGAAGCGCAAAAAGTCAATGCTCTCGCAGGCCGCATCGATCTCTGCCTGGTAAACATTTTTTGACTGACCAAGCATTGTTGATGCAACAATTTTATACCGGTATGGTCCGGCAAGCAGTTCTGCTGCTTTGAGAAATATGGCTGCCCTGTGTTCCCATGACATGGTCATCCATTTTTTCTTGGCGCTCATTGCAGCGGCAATGGCCTGCTTGACATGTGTTTTGTCTCCTTTATGATAGTATCCGAGAATGTGCTTGTGATCATGTGGACAGATCATCGCAGTTTTCTTGCCCGTGTGGACTTCCTTTCCACCAATGTACATGGGTACATCCAGCTTTGTCGCGCGCATTTCTTTGATGGTGCGGTTGAGCTCTTCGCGGTCCAGTGATCCGGGCGCAAATTGCTTGATGGGTTCGTTAACTGCTACCGGGATCTTGAATGTGCCGTTCATAGTGTAAATATTAGTAGCCCTCTTCAACTCCCCCGAAGGAGGAGAGTTGCAGTACTACAAGTCCTCCCCTTCGGGGAGGATTTAGGTGGGGCTTGTGGTTTTTTAGTTTAGTCTTTGTGGTGCAATCAATTTAAATTCCGGAATATCAACTTCAAACAGTTCTTTGTCAATGATGCGCATCATTTCATAGGTGCCACGCATTTTGCCGATATCTGTTATCAGGTTACAAGCAGATTCATATTCGTAAACCTCGTTCGGCATCAATACCGGTTGCTGGCCTACCACACCATCACCTTCCACTTCCCGGTGCTCGCCATTGGAATCAAAAATATACCAATGCCTGCGCAGAAGCTGAACAGAATATTCGCTTCTGTTCTCTATCAATATTCTGTAGGTAAATAGAAAATGGCTCATCTCGGGCCTTGAATAGACCGGCTGAAAATGTGTTCGCACAGTTATATGAACGCCTTTGGTGATTTTGGTAACCATTTTTCGGATCAAATATACAAAACTTGCCTATTCAGATTTTTTATCTTCTTGCATCGAAGGGCATTTGCGGTCTCCGTAACTGCAAAAAACGCAGCAAACGCCTTGTTTAGCCCTGATATCCTTCTTGCAATTTTCGCAGGTGTATACCAACTTGCAGATATCTGTGGGCATGGTTTCCATTTTCTTGTGCCCACAGTATGGACAAGTGATTTTGGATGCAGGTGTCATATTTTTTTCTTTTTCACAACATGATTTTTTTTTAATTATTTGCTTCTGATACTCAATGTAGTAGTCTCTGACATCTTCTGCGCGTTCAGTCCCAATGTACTTTATGTAAATTTCATAACCTTGTTTTTTCCATTTCAGGTCTGTTTCATCGCTTGTAAGTTCTTTGAAAGTTCGTACTTTTATCAGTTCGGTTTTCATGTATTCCTCAATATCATTTTTTATCTTGAAAGCCTCAGTTTCATTTATCAATGCTGCCTTCAGCGCAAAAAGGGTAGCTGAATCACCCATGGATCCCGCTTCTTCCAGGCTTAGTTGGTCCACTTCCATTCCATGGTACCATTTGTCCTTTCCTTTTTGCGCGGGGGCAACATTTGAAAAAAAGCTTTCGATGATCCGGTCTTTCTTTTCGGTATCGGAAACATATTCTGCTTCTATCTCGTATTTTGCAAACAGGGGTTGAATGATATTGTTTTTTTTCTCCTGTGAAAGGCTTTCATTCCAGACAATGGCGATCACCGTGCCCTGTCTGTTTATCCATGATTCTTTTATTTCGGGCTGTTTTTCTGTTTCCAAAAACAGAGGCTTAACGCGGCTTCCGCAGGCAATTTCTCTATTCACACCGCATATAAGGGGTACCCTATAAAACGTGCGGATATCTTCTTTTGAAGTATTACATTCCTGAAACAGAAAGAAGACAGCAGCACTGAAAAATAGTAGAATAAATAGACTGTTTTTATTCATAAAATAATTATTTTTTAAATATAGGGAGCAGTATACAGGACGCACTTTGTGCATGGTGATATATTTTAATGGTTGATCTTATAAAATCTTTCTCATCGCATTTGTAAATATCCAAGAACTGCTGAGGATTTCTGTCTACCAAAGGGAACCAACTGCTTTGTATCTGAATCATTATCCTGTGTCCTTTTTGAAAGGTATGTGCAATGTCGGGCAGTTCAAATTTTACTTCAGTGATCTTGTCAGGAGTGAAAGGTTCCGGTTTTTCCATGCTGTTTCGGAATTTCCCGCGCATCACTTCCCCGCGTACGAGCATTTGGTATGCACCCATAGGGTATTTTACGTGTAGCGAGTCAGGATATTTGAAATCATCAGGAAAAACATCTATAAGTTTTACAATAAAATCCGCATCGGTGGTGGAAATGCTTACCATCAGATCTGCGATAACAGGACCGGTAAGCGTCATATCCTCTTTTAATTTTTCTGTTTTGTACACAAGAACATCCGGCCTGCGTGATGCAAAACGCTGGTCGTCTGTCATGTATTCGCTGGTGCGTTTGAGATGAACATCTTCCGTATAAGGAACGGGCTTGGCCGGATCGCTTACATATTCTTCAAAACCCGAGGAGGTAATTGGTTTTGTAAACCTGAGTGCGCTTTGTTCATTCAAGTAAAGTATTTTTGTTTCCAATTTTTTTGGAGGCCATTCACTGAATTGATGCCATTTATTTTCTCCTGTAATGAAAATGGTTGCTTCTGCTGAATTTTTAATCCCTCCTTCGTTTTTAAGGTAGTAATTAAAAAAAGGCATTTCAATATTTTCATAATAGTAATCGGAAACTCCTTTTCCAAACTGCACATTACCCAAATGACTTCCGTCAGACCATGCCCAGCCCCCATGATACCATGGACCCATTGCGATCTTATTTATCGTACCCGGACTTTGTTTCTCTATCTTCTTGTACGTGTTCCAGGTTCCCCAGCAATCTTCTGCATCGAACAAACCGCCCACTATCAGCACGGCTGGCTGCACATTGTACAAATGATAAGTAACTGTGCGTGCTTTCCAGAAAGCATCAAAGTTTGGATGATTCATGGATTCGTTCCAGAACTTCATGGTGTCGCCCATATGATGCTTTGTCAGATTCTTCAGTGTTCCTTCGTTGAGAAAAAAATCATAATTGTCAAGGACAGGATAGCTGAATCCTTTTGCTTTTTCAGTAGTCGGATTCGGTCTTGGTCTGCCGAAGGAATAGTCAAAATGAAAATTATCCATCATGAAAAAGGATCCGTTATGATGCACATCATCGCCAATGAACCAATCGGTGACAGGCGCCTGCGGGCTCACCGCTTTTATTGCGGGATGTCCCGACAGTGCAGCCATCGTGGAATAAAATCCGGGATAAGAAATTCCGCTCACACCAACATTTCCATTGTTCGTGGCAATATTTTTTACTATCCAGTCAATCGCATCATAGGTGTCGGTTGCTTCATCAATGGCCCCTTCTAAATAACCTTCGGGAGAGTTGCGATGGGCTTTTGGGTTGTATGGCCTTATATCTTCGTATTCTCCTTCGCTCATATATCGCCCGCGCACATCCTGAATTACGATAATATATTTTTGCAGGAAATACCTTTTCGTATTGCTGTTCCACACGCTTTTAAATTTATTTTCTCCATAAGGAGCGCAAGAGTAAGGCGTTCTCGTCATCATGATGGGATGTTTTTGCGATGAATCATTGGGAATGTAAATGGATGTAAAAAGTTTTATTCCATCGCGCATGGAAATTTTCCGCTCTATTTTGTAATAATTATTCACTATCCACGCAGAGTCTTTGTTTATCTCTTGTGCTGAAAGTGAATTGAAGGGGAGGATGAACGCAAGGATTTGAACGACTGTTTTCATAGATGATTATTGGTACGGCAAATGAAGAAAATATTTTAACAGCATTTTTATAAAGTTTGTAACTTTTCTGATCAATTATGGTGAAATTTACAACAGTTATTCTTCGGTTTGACAAGAAAGGTGAAAAAACCGGATGGACTTATATTGCCATTCCTGCGAATGTTGCCCGAAAAGTAAAGAATGGGAATAAAAGATCGTTCAGGGTGAAAGGTAAATTGAATAATTATTCGTTTGCAAAGAC
>SCSP01000004.1 GCA_004297845.1 Bacteroidota bacterium
CGGGAAGGAGATATGAGAGGAGTATTTTCTTTTGTTCTCCATTCTTTTGTTCTCCCCCTTCGTGACAACCAAAAGTTGCGAGCGTAGCCTTATAGGAGGACTCCTGTTTTCTCCATTACTTTAAAAGCAACTTCCAAAGCCCGAAAACCATCTTCCGCAGTAATCGCGGTTGCCTTGTCATTCAGGATAGAATCCGCAAACGATTCCAGTTCCATCTTTATTGCGTTCGTCTCCTCCACTTGTGGGTTATCAAAAAATATCTGCTTCATTCCCTTCTCAGCCAGGTCAATGGTGATCGCAAAAGGGTCCTCCGGTTCCTTTGCAATCTGCTTCATTCGGATAAGTTCTGCCTTCTTTTCTAAAAAATCAACGGAGAGGTATGCATCGCGCTGGAAGAACCTGGATTTACGCATGTTTTTCATGGACATCCTGCTTGCCGTGATGTTTGCCACCGCTCCATTATCGAATTCGATTCGGGCATTACAAATATCCGGAGTATCACTTACCACTGCCACTCCACTCGCGTTTATCTTTTTAACATTTGATTTTACAACACTGAGGACAATATCAATATCGTGGATCATCAGATCCAACACCACAGAAACGTCTGTTCCGCGCGGATTAAACTGAGCCAGTCGGTGCGTTTCAATAAACATGGGATTATCAAAATATTTCTGCACAGAAAGAAAGGCAGGATTGAAACGCTCCACATGACCTATCTGAACTTTTCTATCCGCTTCATCAGCCAGCGCCATGATCTGCTTTGCTTCCTCCGGGGTAGTTGATATGGGCTTTTCAATGAAAATATGCTTAGCGTTTTTTAATGCCTTGATCGCATACTGATGATGTGAAACAGTTGGCGTAACGATGTCCAGCGCATCACAGGCAGCAATCATATCTTCAACGGAATTAAATGCAGGAACCGAAAATTCTTTTTGGATTTGTTCTGCCCTGTATCTGTCTGAATCAAAAAAACCAACCACTTCGAACCGGGGAATTTCCCTTAACAACTTCAAGTGCATCCTTCCAAGATGACCGGCTCCGATAAGTCCAATCTTAATCATAATTAATCATATTCTTTGGTGAATCGTTGTTAGTAAATTTCACATCCGGTTGTTTACTTCGTATTACTTTTGCAAATGTAATGAATTCATATACGTATTTTGTATTTCTTGTCGTATATCCTTAATCATGTCTGTTTCTCCAAGCCAGTTAAAAGATGAACCTCTGCACCAAGGGCTAAGAGAGCGGCTTGTAAAAGAACTTTCCGGAAAAGGCATTGCTGATAAAAACGTGCTGAACGCAATGGGGAACGTAAAGCGGCACATCTTCTTTAACACCGCATTCAGGCACCGCGCCTATGAAGATATCGCCTTTCCTATTGCTGCGGGACAAACCATTTCCCAGCCCTTTACGGTGGCTACACAAACACAACTGCTGCGAATAAAACCGGGCGATAAAATACTTGAAATCGGAACCGGTAGCGGCTACCAAACCTGTGTGTTGATTGAAACAGGCGCTAAAGTTTATACTATTGAAAGACAAAAGGAACTTTATGATCTGACAAAAAATCTGCTTCCGCAAATGGGATACTTCCCAAAAATGTTTTACGGTGACGGTTATATTGGGCTGGAAGCTTACGCGCCTTTTGATAAAGTAATAGTTACTGCCGGTGCGCCCTACATTCCGGAACCCCTGAAACAACAATTAAAAGTTGGAGGGAAATTAGTGATACCCGTTGGCGAAGGAGATACCCAGGAAATGATTCTCGTTGATAAAATATCTGAAACTGAATACAAAGAATCGAAGCATGGTATGTTTAGGTTTGTACCTATGCTTACGCAGAAAAACAAGTGATGCCCCGACCCTAAAGGGAGAAAATGGAAGATTATTCATTAATGTATTTTTCTCTACCTCGTTTCGCGGCTGCTTGAGCACTGGCACGAAGGTAAAAATACGATGCGGATAAACAAATTCTAGCTAAATAAGGGTTTCAGTAAGATGATCAATAAGAGAAAAATACATCAATGATATGGCATACTGCTAACACTTGCCTGTTAATAACAACAAATCATCCTTCTGTTTGCTGTATTACCCAAAAGTAACTTTGCGCATCAACCTTCTTCCTTAATTTATAGGAAGAAATAAAAACAACAATTATGAAAAAAACAATTATTTCAATGGCGTTTGCGCTTATCGTTACAGGCGTAATTGCACAGGAAACAGGCGGGATGACCTCCAAGAAAGGAGAAGCCATTCTTCCTGAGGCTGATGATTGGGCATTAAGCATTGATGCGGTGCCTGTTCTGAATTACTTGGGAAACATACTGAACGGAGCTACTGCGACTAATTCATCTCCCGCCTTCGGTTATCCCGGAACACCACTTGCGATCACAGGCAAAATGTTCAAGGATGAGAAAACTGCTTACAGGGCGATGATCCGTTTAGGATTCGGTTCAACCACCATGAACAACTACGTGGATGACAACGTAAACACCACTGATCCTACTGTAATGGTTAGCGACTCATGGAAAGCTGCTTACAATCAAATTGTATTAGGTGGCGGTTTGGAAATGAGAAGAGGTAAAACCCGTCTTCAGGGATTTTACGGTGGTATGCTGATGTTTGGAATTGGAGGTGGCAAAGACACGTACACTTACGGTAATGCAATCACTACCACAAACAAGACTCCTACTTCAACTGTTTGGACACCAACAATTATTGCAGGACCTGCAACAACCCGAACACTCGAGAACAAAGCAGGAGGCTCTTTCATGCTTGGATTAAGAGGCTTTATCGGAGCTGAGTATTTTATCTTCCCTAAAATGTCGATTGGTGCTGAGTTTGGATGGGGACTTGGAATGAGCAGCACGGGCGAAGGAGAAGTTAAGTCTGAAACATGGGATACTGTCAGTAATGCTGTTAAAGCAACTACAGCCAAAACCGGAAAATCCGGCACATTTGGTCTTGACACCGATGTTAACGGAACTCAAATGATTCCGGCTGCATCGTTGAATCTAACCTTGCACTTCTGATACCGAAGTTCAACTACAAAAAAACCCTCGGCATTGATTGTCGGGGGTTTTTTATTTTGAAGCTTCTATTGAAGAATGATCTTTTTGTTAATAATAATATTTTCGCATTTAACCTGAACCTGATAAACGCCTTTTGCGTATCCGTTCAAGTTAATTCTGATCTTTTTATCCTTCTCCTTCACCGGGAGATTCTTCACTGCTTCGCCTAACATGTTAAATATAACTACCTCTCCTCTGCCGAAAAGCTGGTTTAATTCAAGTGTAAATAATCCATCGTTCGGATTCGGATATACTAAAACAACATAGTTATCGTTGATGCCGGCCACACCGGTTAGGGTTGTGTCAGCCATCCTGTTAATATTGGATTTGGAAAGGTTAAGATTGGTGTTGGTCATAATATCCGGATTCTTAATTGATGACACACAAGACCCGCCTGGATGCGTAATTTCAATATAATAGCCAATGGTATCTGATACCAAATAGCATTTAATATCCGTCCAGGTAGTGGTTCCGAAACTTACAGAGTCTGCTGCGTGATATACACCTGTTCCCAGCGTATCGCGCATGATCCTGTACTTAGTTACGGGGAAGCCTTCATAATCAGTCCACTGTAAATTGTATCCGCATGGGCTGGCTGCTGCCACCTGCAAATGAATGGTCCGATGGTATTCGCTCAGATAACTTTCATTGCCGCAGGCATCAACAACCGATAATTTATACTTGTAAGATGTGGTTTTTGGATTAACGCCATTTGTATTGTCCATAAACTCACTTACATCGCTGTAATCCACACTGCCAATTTTAGTATATACCGAAGTAATTTCCCTGTAAATAAAGAAGCTGTCAATACTTGTTGAAACCGGTTTTTCCCAAATGAGGAAATTTTTGGTAGAGGTGCTGTCAACAGTTGCAATGCAAATGCTTTGTGATTGAACTGTGTCAACACCCACATTAAGGTTGGAGGCAACTCCATTTCCGCACGCGTTAGTTGGAATTACGGAAATATTTCCGCTTACCGCTGTGTCAGAATAGTTTACAAGTATTGCATTTGTATTATTTCCGGAAGCTATCACTGCCCCGCTTGGAACTGACCAGGAATAATCCGCAGCATTGTTTACGGGAGCAACGCTATAGGACACGCTGGTTTGTACCGGACAAATTGTGATAGTTATATCACCGTCTATTAGTCCAGCCGCATCAGGTAAAGGATTCACTGTTACAGGAAAAGAATCGACAGATAATCCATCTCCACAAGAATTTGTTCCTGCAACAGTTATAGTACCCGTCACCACCGTATTTGAAAAGTCCACTGTTATGGTGTTAGTATTTGCTGCACCAACTATAGAAGCACCGAGTGGCAAGGTCCAGTTATAACCTGTCGCAAAGGTTATTGCCGGAACTATATAAACGACACCGGATTGCGATTGACAAACTGTGGCACTGCCGGTAATAGTATTGGCAAAACCCGGAAGAGGAGAAACAGTAACAGCCACTGAGGCTGAAACACCATTACCGCAGGCATTGGTTCCGTTCACCGAAACAGTACCTGAAGATGCTGTAGGGGAAACACTCACCAATATAGCATTCGTGGTTCCTGAATATATAGTGAACCCGGCAGGAAGAATCCAATTATACCCTGTTGCATTAGGTATGGCGCTCACAAAACATGAAATGGCAGTACTTCCTGCACATACGGTTGTATTTCCGGAATTCACCAAAATGGATGTTGCTGCATCAGGAAGAGGGTTAACAGTAATGGCAACACTGGCAATTGTTCCGTTTCCGCAGGCATTCACGCCCTTAACTGTAATGTTACCTGCAGAAGCATTAACTGCGTATGCTACAGTAACTGTTTCGGTATTAGCGCCTGCAATGATCGAAGCGCCTGAAGGCAATGTCCATACGTAAGTAGAAGCATAACCCAGGGAGAAAATGCTGTATATCACTGTATCATTGGGGCACACAGATGTAGTACCATAAATGGTTCCAGCCGGAAGAGGAAGGGAATCAATACTGAAACCATATGCAGAAGAAGAAGATCCTGAACCGCAAGAATTAGTTCCATTTACGTCTACCGTGCCATCCGTTGCAGAAGGTGAAAAATTGACAGTCACAGAATTTGTATTTACTCCCGCTACAATGGATGCACCGGCAGGGAGTGTCCAATTGTATCCTGTTGAACCAGCTATTGCTCCTACGGAAAACACAACACCGTTTTGTCCTTGACATGCGCTTGTAGGACCAGCTATTACACCTGTTGCACCGGGTAAATTATTAACCGCTATTGCTTGATTATACGCAGAACCATTTCCACAGGCATTTTGCCCCGTAACAGAAATATTCCCGGCAGTAGCACCCACACTGAAATTAACTGAAATAGTATTTGTGTTTGCAGTTCCAATAATTGTACCACCTGATGGAACTGTCCATGAATAGGTGTTTGCACCCGCAACTGGCGTAACCGAATAGGTAACCCCTGTTTGCCCCTGGCATATTGTAGCGCTGCCATTAATGGTAGTAGCTGTACCTGGAAATGGAGTTATAGTAATGTAATTGTTTTTCGCCTCGGTGTTATTACTAGGAGTCGGGGTGTCATTGTCCTCTACATACAGGGAAACGCTATAAGTTCCGGATGCGGTATATGTAACAGGTGGAGGATTAACACCGGCAGAGGTCGTATACGTACTGGGTGCGCCTCCCGGGAATGACCAGGACCAATATACGATCGAATTAGGAACAGGAACTGTTGAAAGATCCGAAAAATTTACAATTGCACTGGTACCGCAGAAACTTGTCTGATCAGCAATAAACTCAGCATTAAGCGGACAGGCAATTCTTTTAACGCTCACATTACTTCCTGAAGGACTACAGGGAGAATTAGCAATTGTCCATGCCAATCTTACAGAATCTCCTGCATTGAAACCGGCAATCTGTGAGGTAGCAGAAATTGTATTTGTGATGGCAATTGAAGGATTGGAGGTATAAACAAACGTCCATGCTCCGCTTCCACTCACAGGCGTATTTCCAGCCAGATTGGTTGCAGAAGAGCAAATCGTTACGTTCGAACCTGCATTGGCCACAGTTGGTGAAGCAGTTACGGATACTGTAAATGTTTTTTGTATTGTATTGTTGTTTGAAGCTCCATCATTAACCGTTACAGTAATAACAGATGATCCTGATTGTCCGTTCACAGGAGTGAAAGAAACGGTACCAACCGCACTCGGACTGGTATATCCTATTGAAATATTTGAATTAGGTATCAAGACCGTGTTACTCGAAGTCGCTGCAACCGAAAGAGGTTGAACTTCACCTCCCGTTCCTATTCCGGTCAAACCGATAGCTTGTTGCCCCGAGCTCTGGCAAACAGGTGATGGATTGGAAATATTATTCAACGTAGGAGGCGTGTTCTGCGTATTTGCAGAATTTGTGCCGAATGGGTTTGTCAGGTAGTTTGCCGTACACGTTGCCCCGTTATATTCATACACATACACATTGTATGTAGTGTTGGAAGTCAAACCCGTTACAGAAACAGAATTACTGTTACCGTTGTAAACAACTTTATTTCCTCCTCCCAAATCAGCACCCAAAGTATAGTCGGAGTTTGCAGTATACCCTACGCCATCCGAAGGAAATACCTGAACAGCTGCTGATGGTTTGACCACCACAATTCTGCTGACCCCTCCCCCCGCTGTAAACGTGATGTTAAAAGTAGTTTGGGTAGTTCCTGTAATGTTTATTCCGGAAGAAGCGCCCACCGGTTCAGAAGCCAACGCATTGATGTTACTGTTATAAAATGTATGCGAACTGCCGAAATTAGCAGTGATAATATCAGTTTTTCCGTCCAGACTAAAATCATCCGCACTAAGAAAATAAGAAATTGTCCCGGTGCCTGCGAAGTCAACTTTAGCAGAGAATACAAAAGTTCCCGTCTGTTCAAAAAGAGAAACCGTAGAGACCAAACTGTATCCGCAGATCAGGTCATTTCTTCCGTCTCCATCAAGGTCGTTTATTATCAATCCGTACGGATTACTTGCCAAGGTAGTTAATGTTGTTTGTAATGCAAAGTTGCCTGAAGAAACAGCTCCGCCTGAATTATTATTTTTATAAACGCGGATAGTGCCATTGGCTAATCCTGTACAAACATCAGGCCTTCCGTCATTATCCATATCTCCTACCGCAATACTTTGCGGACTGCTTCCCGGAGCCAAGTTTACCACAGCAGCGCATGAAAGAACACCCAAGGTACTTGTATTCTGAAAAAAAGAAATATTGTTGTTCGTCCTGTCTCCAACAATCAGATCAATTTTATTATCCCCGTTCATATCCCCTATATCTATCGTATACGAATCACCTAAAGCCGGAAGATCAAGTCTGTTATCAAAACTGATGAATCCTTTTGAGCTTGTGTTTCTGTAAATAGAAACAATTCCTCCCGAAATATGTCCAACAGCGATATCCAGTTTTCCATCATTATCAAAATCAGCCAAACGCATTGTAGAAGGACTGGACGAAGAAGGAATCTGAATTTTTGATGCAAATGAGATAGAACCTGATGTGCTGGTGTTCCTGAAAATATCAATGGTAGCGCCAACGGATCCATTGCATCCTACAATCACATCAGGTTTTGTATCACCATCTACATCTCCCACAGCCATATAAATAGGTCCTGTATTTGTAACATAATTAATAGCGGATGCCCAGTTGATAGAACCATTTGAACTCTGATTCCTTACAATCGAAAAGGTATTGTTCATGTAATCATTATAAAGCAGATCTGATTTTCCATCCCCGTCAATATCCTTAGCTGCTGTGCCCGCTCTTGCAGTTCCTGTTGTATAAGTAGAAGCCGTAAAAGAAGCTGGCGTTGAAATGGTTGCCGAGCAGGCATTGGTGACCACAAAAGGGTTTCTTGAAACTCCGGATACAGAATTTACCTGAACAGAAATTGGAACATAGTTGGCACAATAGGGCACTATAACAATCATCTGTGCAGCAGTGGATGAAATTACCGTTGCTTTGGTGGCACCAAAATGAACTATGTTGTTTGAAGAAGTGATGTCAAAGTTTGTTCCTGTAATCGTTACTATTGTTCCAACCGTTCCTGACGTAGGAGCAAAAGAAACAATAGTCGGGACAGGTTGCGCTGCCGTCTGTACATCTCCCATCAAATAAGTGGAGGTCTGATAATTATCATACCAACCCGTATTATTATTTTCAGCAACAACAAAATCATAATACGTCCCTGGGGTTAATCCCATTACAGTTACTGTGGATCCCGATCCCCAGTAGACCGAATGGTATTTATTTCCAATCTGAGCACCATTATTGTATGCAGTGCTTCCTGAATAATACGTAAAATCGATCGGCAGATCAACTGTTGCTCCTGATTTTATCCATCCACTGGTTCCGGTAAAAGATGTGGCGGCAACCGTTGAAGCAAAATTATTAAGTGTTCCCTGAAGAGTTGTCGCATTTAGTGAACTATTAGCGGCAATCGTAGAAGCTGCAAATCCGTCATTCATGCTCCATGCACCCGCTAATCCGGTTTCATACCCCAGCATGGATTTAATCATATTTGCACGGATAATACCAACAGGTTGAGCCACATTCCATAAACGCACTTCATCAATGTATCCGTTGAAATAATTAGCTGTAGGGGTTGTTGCAATTCCTGCATCAGCGCCAATAATCAAATTGTTCGCATACGTATATTCTATTGAATTGGTGGTTATACCGTCAGCCATATCTTTTTCTGCACCATCTACATACAACCTCAGATATCTTCCGTCATAAGTCATCGCAAAATGATGCCATCCCGAAGTAAGGTAAGACACATTGTAATAAACGTATTCAGTGTAACCATTTCTATAGACATATCCATAAATATCGCTATTGTAACTAAATAATTGATACCCTTTTGTCTCATAATTCCCGGCAATAGTTTGCCATCCTCCTGTGCCTGTCCAGTTTGCTTTGTACGACCATGCTTCCAAGGTCATTGCTGTGGCAGGCTGCAATGCAGCATTGTAGGGAACACCCACATAATCATCGGTTCCGTCAAATGCCAAAGCGGTCTGTATCCGAGAAGGACGTACTCCTACAACTCTGTAATTTCCGTTTCCATTCGTCCATGTGGCAGTTACCTGATTGGTCTGAATATTTGAGAAAGAAAGATTACTGGCTGTGGTAGTAGGTTCGGCCGGCAGCGTGTATTGAGATCCGGTTAGGTAAGAGGTATTATAATTGTTTGTGGAGTTATAAGTGCCGACTCCCCCATTATATTCTACAATAGCCACATAATAACGGGTATTTGTCGCTAATCCCGTCACCCGTACTGTATTGCTGTTCCCGGCATACACAACGTAGGAAGACCCTATCAATGAACCGCTTCCATATACAGTATTGGCAGTATAATTATTCTGATCAACAGGCAGATCGGCACCTGCAGAAGCACGAATGGTTACTAAGACTTTGCTACCCCCTCCAGTAACCGGACGAACCCAATGCAGCGTCATTGCACTTTCAGAGATATCCGTAAAATAAGCGGAATTACAATTTCCGGTGGGCTGAGCTGCGAGAGTGGTAAATCCGACAGTAGGATAGCTTGTGAGTAAATAATTTTGCGCTCCTGAACTCCCCCCATTATATGTTACACAGTTTGCAACATAATCCGTTGCGGCTGCACAGCCAATAACACCAACAGCATTTCCGGAAGAACTATAGGTTACGTACGAATAAGGAGCAAAAGAACCTAGTGAACTTCCTGAACCAAATGTTGTGCTCGCGGTGTATAAATTTCCATCAGCAGGCAGATTTGCATTTGCGGTGGATTGCCTCGCAGAAACCAACTCATACACCCCGTTGCCTGATGTCCACGAAAGTGTTGCCCCGGCAGATGTGATGGAGGAAGCGGTTAAAGCAGTTGCCTGTACGGTAGGCGCTGCATCCAGGGTGTAATGATTGTTACCGGTTCCGGGTGTTTTATAGAAAAACCCGGTGTATTCATATTCGTAAATTAATATCGAGTAACGCGTGTTGGATGTAAGTCCATAAACAGTCATAGAACTTCCGGCTGTTTCTGCCACCACATAATTGGTGTTGCCAAGATTAGTACCGTTACCATAGGTAGAACTTGAAACATAACTGGTTCCATCAACAGGATACGAGGTTCCTGTGCTGTATGGATGAACAACAACCAAACAGTAATCCCCATTTCCCCGTGTCCATGAAAAAGAAAGCGTGGTGGTTCCATAACCGGTGAACAGGATGTTGGATGCCTGCACAGTTGGATCCGCAGCAAATGAAGCTGCTACGGTGTACGAAAACAGAAATAAGAGAATAATTTTCTTCATTGTAATGTATTTTTTTAGTATGTCCGGATATTTTATTCTATTATAATTTTTCGTGTTGTGGTTTTTTGAGATGAAGAAACTTGAATGTAGTAAACTCCCTGGGGCTGCTTGTTCATATCCACAACAATCTTATTTTTATATCCCTCGTACGCTACCCTGTTCACTTCTTCACCAAGCATATTAAACACTTTGACCAGCACCGACCCTCCATGCAACTCTTTCATGGCTATGGTAAATAGCCCGCTGCTTGGATTTGGAAAGAGAGTAACAAGCAACTCATTCTTACTATTTGCAACATGAGGGGTGCCTGTTGAATCCTGTATCCTGTTAATATTGGATTTGGAAAGGTTAAGATTGGTGTTGGTCATAGGATCCGGATTCTTTGCAGAAACAATACATCCGGTAGGGTGTTCAATTTCAATCATGTAATTAACAGTATCCGGGTAATGGTAAATATCCGACCACTGCTTTGGACTTCCGAATGGAACTGAATCTCTTACTTTCCAATTGCCGTTATTGAGTGAATCAATAAGGATTCTGTATTGTGTAACAGGGAATCCGGTATAATCGCTCCACATAAGGTTAAAACTCTTGGGAGGAGCAGCAACGCTTACCTGCAGGTGAATAGTCTGATGAAAATCACTCAGCACACTTAGATTTCCGCAGTTATCCATCGCCTTTATCTTATACTTGTAGGAAGTAGTATTTGGATTAACCCCGTTGGTGTTGTCCATGAAATAACTAGAATCCTGATATGCCACCGCACCAACATAGGTATAGACCGTAGCAATGTCTCTGTAAATTCTAAAACTGTCGATGTTAGTAGCAACAGGTTTTTCCCAAACGATTACATTTTTAGTTGATGTATTATCAACGGTTATCCCGCAAATGTCGATTGGATTTACTGTTGTAGTTATTGATGTTGTTGAACTTATAGAACATCCTTTGCCGTCTAGGACGGTCACAGAATAATTTCCAAGCGCTAATCCGGTAGCAGTTTGTGTTGTTTGTCCGTTATTCCACAAATAATTGTACGATGCATTTCCCCCGGATGCACTGGCAGTAGCGGTTCCATCGTTATTACCGCAGGTAGCTCCGGTGTTGGCTACGGTTGCTGTAAGTACTGCAGGCTGGGCAACAGTATAAAGTTGGAAGCTCAAACATCCCATTTTATCATTCACAGAAACAAAATATGTTCCTGCCGCTAAATTATTTATATTCTGGCTGTTAGTCTGAGGAGGACTTACATTCCATGTGTACAGGTAGGAAGGTGTTCCGCCAACCACAGATAAATTGATCGCACCGTTGCTTCCGCCAAAGCAACTTACATCCGTAATCACTGCAGACAGAACAGGGGCGTTTGAGTTACTTAACGAAGCAAAACTATTTCCTGAACAGCCATTAGCATCTGTAATAACCACCGAATATGATCCTGCGGGCAACCCCGTTGCTATCTGTGTGGTCTGGCTGCCCGTGTTGGAATCCCAAAGATAGGTGTAGGGTGCTGTTCCTCCGGTTGCAGAAGCAGAAGTACTTCCGTCAAAATTTCCGCAGGTAGGCGGGTTATCCACAGTAGTTGAAACTGCTACCGCGTCTGGTTCAGCCACCGAAGCATTGTATGTAGCAACACAGCTTCCACCGTCAGTTACCAAAACAGAATATGTTCCTGCTGCAAGTCCTGTTGGATCCTGAACTGTAGAACCATTTGACCAGGCATAAATGTAAGGTGGAGTTCCACCGGTAACACTGATATCAATTCCACCGGTCGCTAATCCGTTACACAAAATATCCGTAACCGAATTTCCTGCAACAGTTGCACCTCCATTTTCACTGATGCTTACATTTAATACTGAAGAGCATCCCAAGGCATCAGTAACATCAATAACATATTGTCCATACGCTAAGCCACTTGCAGTAGATGTAGTTGAACCGTTTGTCCACAAATAGGAATATGGAGCAGTGCCTCCGCTTGTAATAGTTACCGTTGCAGAGCCATTTGCAATTCCGCAAACTGCATTTGTAATCGCATCTGACAATACAATTGGAGCAGGATCATTTAGCTGGAGAACTAAATTTGTAGGACAGCCAAAACCATCAGTAACCACCACATTGTATGTCCCTGCCGATAAACCTGTAGCCATAGCGGTTGTCTGTGCATAAATATCATTCCACAAATAAGTATAAGGCAATTCTCCGCTTGTAACATTAACCGTAGCGCTTCCATTGCTTGCATAAATGCAAGTTGGAGTAACGGAAGCTGAAAGCACAACTGTAGGCCCCCCTACTCCTGAAACATTAATAGATTTTGAATAGGTACCGCTGTTTCCACAGCCATTCGTAATTACTGCGCTTACAACATACACCCCAGCTGAAGCAAAGGTGTGTGAAACTGTTGGTGAAGTTGTACTCAGGTTACTTCCATCACCAAAATCCCATGCATAAGTTGCACCGCCAAACCCAATGAAATCAATGGGAGCGCAGGTTGTAAACGGAGGTGGTGAAGTTGTGATATCCCCGTTAACAAGCAAATTTCCGCCTATGCTGATTACCATAGTGCCTGTCGTACTGTTTCCGCAGCCATTAGTAAGCGTAAGGGAAATGCTGTATGTTCCATTAACTGCGTATGAATATTTAATGATTGTTACGGGATATGCTTCTCCTTCACCGCCAAAAACAACAATATGTTCAGTAGCAGTGCCTGAATTGCCATCGCCAAAATTCCATACATTATTGGCGGCATCACCCATGAAGTAAAAAATAATTGCGTCCCCGGCACACCCGGCATACTGGCTTTGGCCACCCTCTCCACCGGGGTATCCCCATATAGGTTCCCCATTGCTGTCTGCCAGCGAAGGAGTAATGGTAGTAGAAACTGTATGGGTAATCGAAACTGTTTTAGTAGATCCGCATCCGTTAATGGCGACCACAGTAACTGTTTTGGTTCCCGCAGAGGAAAAAGCATGAATAGAGCCCGTCCCTACAGTTGTATCTTTTCCTCCATCGCCAAAATCCCATCGGTAGGTATAAGTAGCTTGCCCCTCAGTAGGAACAAAATATACATCATCGCCAGGGCAAGAAGGACTTTGCACAACAGATATGCCTAAACTGGGGCTTACCGGACTGCTGGATGAGACAGAAACGGAAGTATAAACAGTAGCAACCGCCCCGCAACCGTTTGTGATTTTGCAGGAAACATTAAATGTTGCGGTAGCAGTGTAGCTGTGCTGCACTTGGTCGCCATTGGTAAGCAAGGTATCTCCGTCTCCGAATATCCACAGGTAGGATGAATATCCATTGTTGGTATTAAGCTCGAAGGAAACTAGGTCGTTCGGACAGGTGCTGGCTGGGGAGGCATCAATACTGATCCAGTTCGGAAATGAACCTGTGTTATCAATAACTATCGCCCCGGAAATAGTCGTATCCCTTCCGCAGCCGTTAGTGATCTTTACAGTTACAGAATAGGTTCCTGTTGCTGTGTATGTATGAGAAGCATCTCCCCTTACAGTTACGGAAGAATCACCGTCTCCGAAATGCCACAGGTAGTTTACGTATCCTCCGGGAGCATTAATAAAGGTTACGTCATTAATACATGAAGGGTTTGAGCCGTTGATAGTAAACCAACTATCATTTGGAAAGCCCACATTGTTTGATATTTGAATGATTGTATAAAGCGTAGTGTCGTTCCCGCATCCGTTGGTGATCATGAGGGAAACCGTGTAGGTGGTCAATGCGGCTCCATACACATGGTTGCTCCAGTAATCGCTTGTATTGATAACTGGTGAGCCATCACCATAATTCCATCGGTAATTTACATAACCGCTGGGCACGTCAAAATGAATTTCTGTGCTGGGACAGGAAGGAGAATTGGCCCTGATCTCAAACCAGGATTGATTGGGGAATGGCGCATTGCTTATTACCTGTACAGTTTTGTAAAGGGTTGTATCCTTGTTGCAGGCATTGGTGATCTTTACCGAAACAGTGTAGGTAGTTAACGCTGCCCCATAGATGTGATTGTTGTAATTGTCGGTAGTTGTCTGGAGCGGGGAACCATCTCCAAAATTCCACTCATAGGAAACATAGCCATTAGGGGCATCAAAACCAACATTGGAATTAGGACAGGTAGGCGATGATTGCGCGCTCAGGTAGAACCATGACTGATTCGGAAATGTAACCGTGCTGCTAACTGTAACAGTGTTTACAGAGGTATCCTTTTTTCCACAACTGTTTTGAATAATAAGAGAAACAGTGTAAGTTCCTGCTACAGTATAAGTATGCTGAGGCTGCTGAATGTTTGCGGCACCACCATCACCGAAGTTCCAAGAGTAGGATGATGCAGGTCCTGTGCTAAAATTAATTTGCTGATTGGGGCAGGCAGGACCTCCGTTAAGGTTTGATCCCCAATTAGCCACTGGAAAAGCGTTCGGAGTGACTTTTATTATTTTAGTTCTAACTACGTTTCCGCAGGATGTTGTGTTGGCGTTTAAAGTAACCGTATAAGTGCCAATAGTTGTGTATGAATGGTTTGTACATGATTCTGTGGAAGTGTTGCCGTCCCCAAAATTCCATGATGCCGAATTCCACTGACCGCCGGGACAAAAATTGGCTGCATCACCCGGGCAAACAGAATCCGGCATATTAATAGTAACTCCATTCACCACAATATTTCCTCCGGGTCCATAACTGTTACCAAGATATCCTCCGCCACTGTTATACACATTTATGCTCGGTGAGTAAAAGCCTGAACTGTTGTATGTGTGAGAAACGGTTGTTGTGGGAACAGTTACCGTATAAGATGGGGATCCATCGTTAAAATTAAATACTGAATGAAAGGCGCTTCCGTTCGTGCTGGTTACGCTAAACGTAACTACGAGCGGCATACAACCATTATTCGTGCTTTCGGTAAAGCAGAGATCGGGGCACTGGGCAAAAGAAGTTGCGCTGAAAACAAACAGGAATAACATAATTATTGCTGCGGAAGAGTAAATTTTCCTCATGAAAATAGGTTTGTTTCTGGTACTTTAAATATGGGTACGAATGTAATAAGAATTATACTTTAACAGACTATATAATCATTAAGATTTTTTGGGAAAGAATGAACACATTCAGGGATTAGCATCTATTCGTACATTAGTGGATTACAAATAATAATTCTGGAGCAAAAAACATGCCCGTCATGCCCAATTTCCTCAGCCAATATAAACACCTTGATAAAGCTGTTGTTTTCATAATCATAGCTGAATTTTTTGTGCAGCTTATTGATTATTCATACCTCACCATCCTGATGGTGTTCATGAATAAATCGGGTTATATGGATTACAAAGCAGCCGATTTTTACGGATATAGATTCTTAAGCGTACTTCTTCTTTCTTTCAGTCTTGGTTTTTATATTAATGGGAGAAAGCTCAAGCCCCTGTTTTACATTTCGGCCATCTGCACTCCCGTTCTCAGCTTTATGATGATCTATGCGGTGGAATATCACATTGATTGGGGCATCTATATCCTTATGTTTCTTTTAGGCATTTCCGTGCTGGGACTGGAAGTTTCCATCCTCCCCTATATTTTAAGAAATGTGGAGGAAGAGCACCACACTGCCGCTATTTCACTCAGCTATTCCACCATGAGCCTGAGCGGAATTGTGAGCGGAGCCCTCATTTATTTTTTAAGCACGATCAATCCTGAATTCTTTGATGAGAAAATGATATTGAAAATTATTTCCATTGTGAGCCTCATCGGAATTTACTTTGTGTACAGCGCCAAAAAACAGGAGTTCTATGTTCCCATACTCAAGCGGAGCCGCTACGATTTCCGCGACATAAAATGGTGGCTCATCGTTAAAGCCATGATCCCCACTACCCTGATCGCTACCGGTGCCGGGCTGGTAATTCCCTTCATGGGCTTGTTCTTTTTCAAGATACACACTATTGATTCTTACCAGTACGCAGCGCTGAGCTCGTTCACTACGCTCATTGTTTTTGGCATGACCATTTTTGTGCCCAATATAAAAAAGAAATTTGGTTACAAGACAACGATAGTAGTAAGCCAATCTTTGGCAGTTGCCTGTTTGGTGGGATTAGCGCTTACTGAATTTCACAGCGCCTATATGTATACGGGAGCCATTGCCATTGCCTGCTTCATCTTACGGCAGCCACTCATGAACATTGCCATGCCCATCACATCGGAGATCACTATGAAATACGTGGGTTTCCGGCACCGCGAAATCGTAAGCGCGCTTACGGCTGCTATTTGGTCCGGCAGCTGGTTTTTTAGCAGCAATATTTTCAGGATATTAAGAACTCATGAAGTACCTTACGCACATATCTTTTTCATCACCGCTGCGCTCTACATATTCAGTATATGCTGGTATTATTACCTTATCACCGTGTATGAGAATGTTCCTCCGGAGGTTCCTACAAAGATGAAAAAGAAATGGGAAAAGTAAGCGCGGATTGAAATGCCATCGGGTGGAAACACCTGATGTTACTGCAAAAATTGTTAAAAAAAAAGATGCTATAAATTTGTTTATTAGGACGGAAATACTACTTTTGGTCATGTTTTTCTATGACTATAATCATAAATACGTAACACCATGATCAAGAGAACAATCTATCTAACTCTTTTAGCCATTCCGTTATTCCTTATGGCTAAACTTCCTGAAAAATCCAGTGCCGGAGCGCCTGCTGCACATACCGGAGCCCCCGGTGAAGGAAATTGCGGCACCATAGGCTGCCACGATGATAACTCCACCAATTCCGGAAATGCAATTTTAAATGTTGATATGAATGCAATCAATAATTACATACCCGGCAAGATATACCCTATCAATATCCGTATAACTGAACCTTCGGTTGAGCGCTTTGGATTTCAGCTGGTTGCCTTAGTTAACAGCGACACATCCAATGCGGGTAATTTTCTGCTTACAGATGTTGTCAGAACACAACTTGTAAAAAGCCAGTATCAATTCCAGAACAGAGAATATGTAACTTATACCTACGATGGCACAGATGCTGTGAACACCGGATTGGGAGAATGGACAGTCAACTGGAAAGCTCCTGTTACCAATCAGGGAGCAATTACCTTTTATGCAAGCGCTGTGTCTGCCAACGATGACGAAAGCGACAAGGGAGACCATGTTTACACAAAAAGCCTGATACTTCAGCCAAATTATAAAGGTATTGAACTTCAAAAATAATTCTACCCAAAATGAAAAAGTCATATATCATCACCCTAACAATAGCGGGGCTTTGCACCGGCATTACGCTCAGCAGTTTCATGCTCAAGACTGCCGGTATGCATCCATCCTCTACCGGAGCTCCCGGTGAATGGACTTGCGCTAATGCGCTGACAGGCTGTCATGCCAACGCAACAATAACCAACGACAATACAAATATTGTTAATACACTAACCTATTCGGCATCGGATTCGTCCTATGTTCCGGGTCAAACCTATACACTTACCCTGAAAGCCCTAAAATCCGGAATAACTAAATTCGGATTCGGAATGGTTGCATTGCAAAACAGCAATACTGCCAATACCGGAACATTTGTTATAACAGATGCAAATCGCACGCAGATCATTTCAGGCACTGGAGCGCTGTCAACCAGGAAATATACAACCCATAAAACAAACGGAACTCCTGCTGTTTCCCCGGGACTGGGACAATGGACATTCAACTGGACAGCCCCGAGCGCCAATGTAGGTGATATTACTTTTTATTATGCTTCTAATTGTACAAATAATAATGGCACTGCAGCCGGAGATCAGCTTTATTTGTCTTCATTCACTATCCATCCTTTCTCCGGAACTTCTATAGAAGAATTTGTAAAGGATGAAGCATTTCAGTCCATTTTGAATCCTTCCCTAAATGAACTTATTCTGAACTATGAATTACTAAAAGAATGCGAATTATCCGTTAGTCTTTTTGATGCCCAGGGAAAAATGATTAAAAGCATTTCCTCCCCGAATCAACCGGCCGGTGAATATTCTGACCATATAAATCTTTCTATGGATTTAGGAACAGGCATCTATTTTGTACACGTGAACATCAACGACCAAACGCTGACGAGAAAGATCATGATACAATGAAGCAATAAATTTCTATGATGTTTGTCATATTTATTCTGTCTTATGTTCAATACATTTGAGAATGGTAAAATTCAGTGTAATTTTG